>CAJQKX010000200.1 GCA_905479025.1 uncultured Paraglaciecola sp. | reverse complement strand
TAATTCGCCTTCGATATTTCTAATTGTTTCATTACCAATATCTAAAGTTCTTTTTCTTAAGTATTGAAGTTTATCATCATCAAAATAGTTTGCTTGATCAATAATAGGGGAACAGCCCTCAGGAAGATTGTATTTTAATTTATTAAAATGAATCTGATGCTCATTATGCAAGTCTTCAAGCATAACGAGGAAACCCTTAAAAAGGGAAACCGTATTCCTTTGACAGGATTTTTTAAAAATACCTTCTGCGTCCATAAAACCTTATACCTAAAACGATATACACAAAAAATATTGTTTAGTGTAAAGTTATTCATGGTAGAATTCTTATCACCTTCAGACAGAGCAGACATTGCGGCAAATTTATTAAACCTTCACGATACATTTGGAAGAGATATTATTGTATATAAAGAGGCTCAAAAAGTCATCATTAGTACAGACCCAAATTACAACTATTTATATAATACAGCTGGAGCTCAAACAAATAGCGTGGAAAATGTTCCCGTAAAAAAAGTATTTAAAGCAAGAATAAGGTACGACACAGATAGAAGCTTAGAATATTTCGGAGATACAGACGCACAAGTTAAAGTGTCAAAGCCTGATGCTAACAGTATGGTAAGAATTAAACTAAAAATAGAAGACTACCAATATATAAAAGACGCAAAAAGAATAGAGCTTGACGGAAGAATGTTCCATGTTGAGTCTGACCCCAGAGCTCACGGACTTTTCGACAAAGTTCAATTTTACACCTTGTTCCTAAGACCAACAGAAGTATAATGGCTGCGCGATTAGATAGATCAATAAAAACTTCTATTGTAAAACAATTACAGAGAGACAATGAGCTGATGCTCAAAACAAGAAACTTGATACAAAAAGAATTTAAAGTTCTGCACAATAAAATGATGAAAGATTTTGAATCTCACCCTGTTACTCGAGAATTAAAAAGCGGCCCAAACGCATCAAGTTCCTCAGGATTGACTCCTCGCGGCAATCTTTTTAGTTTTATTGGATTTAATGTAGAGACAGATCCATTATCAACCGTCGAATCATTACTTCAAAAAACAGAAATTATACTCAAAAGAAGATCGATAGGAACAAAAGGTTTAATTTGGACTTATATAATAACCGCGCCCTCTTTAAATGATTTATACAAGGCAACCCCGATGCCGTGGGCAAAAGGATTAAGCTGGCTCAGAGAAATGGAAGGCGGAGGAATACCAAACTTAGGACAATACATTTTCAAAAGATCCTCAAAAGGAAGATCAGGAACAGGAATTCAAAACAGTAAAATATCAGGAGGAGGAAGAGTAAAAACTTCCTATATAAAGTCTTTATTAAATAATTTTGAAAAAGATTTAAATTCAATTCAAGCATCAAGAGTATCAAAATCTTATTTTTAATGAAACCACAATTTCAACATGAATTAACAACAAGCTTTATGCTTTGGGCAGACAACTTTATAACAAATAAAGCAGAAGCATTTACTAATCACACATCAACTTTTTATTCAAACGATTCAGATGACAGACTTGGAGATGGACTCGTAAGTTACAGCAGTCCACACAAACAATGGGTTTACGATTCAAGCGTCGAAGGCGCAAGCATTCCAAGTGGGGTATTCGACAACGGAACCTTTATGAATCGAGGAGACGAAGGTCTGCAATTCGACTTTGACAATGGGCGCGCAATATTTGATTCGTCTTTTGGATCGTCGAACACAACGGTTAGTGGATCTTATGCAGTAAAAGATTTCAATTTTTATATAACAAATCAAACAGAAGAGCAATTAATTGTTGACAGTAAATTTGATGTAAACGGAAGATTCAAGCAGGATGTGTCAGGCATAGCTCCATACAAACAAGTTGTTCCCGCTATCTTTGTAAACCCTGAACTTTCAGAAAACGAACCTTATGCATTTGGAGGTGAAGACAAAACAACAACAAACATCAGATGCGTAGTGTTTGCAGAAAACACATACCAATTAGACGGAGCATTATCTGTTTTCGCAGATGCAAAAAATGAAGTATTTGCAAAATTAAATTTCGAAGATTATCCATTCAATGAATATGGAGATGTTATAGAATTCAATTATAAACAATTTATAAATTCAAAAAGATATCCATTATTTCACGTTGAAGAATCAAGAGTTTCCAAGCTAAGCGACAGGGTTAGCAAAAATATAGATCCATCTTTATTTGTAGGCTTTATAGACTTCGAAGTAACTAGCCTAAGATTTCCTCGATAGAAAAATTTCCCTTTATATACAAAAAAATGTAACTAACACAGAACTAACTTTTATACAAACAATATTATGGCAGACAAAAATTTACCAGGACGAGCGCGAGTAATTTATCAAAGCGAGGCATTATATGCCGGAACAGTTGACGCAACAGGACACCACTTCGCAGACGGCAACGTAGGCAAAGCAACTGACGTGGCTGGCGTAGACAAAACAGGCATTCAACAACTTCGAAGAGTACAAAGCGCAAACTATAGTTTCAGTATTAATCGTCAAGACGTAAATCAATTTGGTCAGCTTGCTCGAGTAGACTCAGTCTCGATAGAGCCTCCCACAGTAACTCTCGATTTTTCATATTACTTAACAAACGGAATAAATGAAAGATTGCTAGGAATGAATGTTAGCGGAAAACAAAGCGCACTTTCAAGCGAAATTATGGATGGAGTTGTTTGTGGAGAAAGCGTTAACGCTGCAGGAAAAAACTTTTTTATATTAACAACCTGCGAAGGAAAAGATGCGGTCGGTGCAGACACAACAAGTTCAGACAATAAAAGTGTTATAGCGCTTGGAAACGGTTTTGTTTCAAACTATTCAATAGAAGCTGCAGTAGGCGGAATGCCAACTGCGAATGTTACAGTTGACGGTTTAAACTTAAAAAGTTATACAGGATGCAAAGATCTTGAAATTCCAGCAGTTAATACTAATTATGGAACACCAATTACAGACGTTAAATTTAGTATTCCTCCTGCAGTTAGTGGCGTTTTAAATGACAGCGCTACAGACACAGATCAAGAATCAGAAGGTTGGTCTTGCTTGCGCCCTGGAGATATAACACTATCTCTTGGAACAGATGGACGAGCTGCAGAATTCGAGCTTCTTCCAGGCGAAGATCCTCGAGCAAGCGACTACGGAAATACAGTTAAGGGAAAATATATCAATGCATACCCAAGTTACGAAGCTAACACAACTTACGGTTTAGGCGATATTATTCAGAACACAGGGGTGAACGCAGATGGCCCACATCTTTACAAATCGTTAACAGCCTCAAACACAGCAGTACCCACAGGACAAGACGGTAATTGGGATTTAGCGGAAAATCAAAAATTTGACGATGGCACTTCGGTTTCAGTGCAAGATGACCCGAAAAAAGACTACTCTGTTGCAGGGTCAGCACACATTCAAAGCTTTAGTATCGATGTTCCTCTTTCAAGATCTGTATTAAACAGATTAGGATCTCCATATGGATACAGCAGAGTGGTAGATTATCCAGTAAACATTTCAATTTCAGTAAATGCAATACTAGCAGACCTCAAAAAAGGCGACGTAGCAGAGCTGTTATGGAACACTGAAGAGCACGATCTAGTATTTACAATGCGTGAGCCAGCTCAAATGGGAAATGGCCCAGTAGCAATGCAATATGTTGTAAAGGGAGCTCTTCTCGAAGGAGAGTCGTTCAGTTCAAGCATTGGAGATAATAAATCTGTAGACTTAACCTTTACTGCTCAAGTTGGAGCTCCAGAAGATAAAGCAAGAGGTTTATTTATACTAGGATCTAGAAACGCTTTAGACGTTGAAAACCTACCTGGATGGTATTCTGGATAAGATACTATTAATTATCTTTAATAAAAACCCGCCTTTATTCGGCGGGTTTTTTATTGTCTATATAACTTTAATCCCTTTTTTCTACCTATTCCAAAAGTAAAAAAAGTTCCAACAGTCATTTGGCCACCAATTCCAGCTCTGTATGCCTGCTGTTTTAATTGCGCTCCCTCTATTAAAAATGTATTAATCACAGAAGAAACTTCAACCCTGCCGTCATTTAAATCTCTATCAGTATGCTTGATTTTGATGTCGTATACAGAGCCTTTTGTAAAAAAAGAGTCTATCTGACCTTCATCAAATTCCCGAACAATCATTTCTATAGCACACGATCCTATAATTGGAAGTTTTAATTTTCTATCAAAAACATAATTACTACCAAATCCAAAAATATTTTGCCGAGGAATTGGAACATCGATAGATACGCTTTGTATTGCTGCGTTTACTTTTTCCAAAGGGACACCTCCGTAATCTCCAGCTTTTTTAGTTATTTCTATCAAAATATCTCCAGGCATAATTGCATTGCAGTCTGCAGATACTTGTGGAGAAAACGTTTCAGAAGTTATATTAATTTTTTCTTCTGAAAATTTATTATCAGAGCCTAGCTTTAAAGAAGGAAAAGAGGGGGGGTTACTGTGCTCATAAATATCGAATTTCATGTTTCCGCAGTCATAAGTAACTGAAGCAGAAGGCAGCTGCCCAACAGAAGCTTCATAGTTATAATCGATCAAAAAGGAGTTACCTAAACCTATTACATTATATCCCTCAAAAGAATCTTGATCTTTTATATTGTTTAAATCTATAGAGTCAACCTCGTTTGCGGCGACAATAACTATATTACTGTCGTTGTGGCCAGGAGCATCTATAAAATTTTTTAAAATTGTTTCGCTAGGGCTCAAATTAAAACCGATAGCTTCTTCGTTTTGTCCGCTAGAAAAAAGATATGAAATATTACACCGAACATCACCCTGCCTGACAACAGGAGACTCTTCGTCTTTAACAATTAAATTATCAAAACCAACAGACTTTAAATCTAAAGCGGGATGTGAAAAATCATAATCAACATCCTGAACTCTTATCAAGTTTTTGAAAACAGAACCTGCCTCTTTATAAGCGGGAGAATCAGATACCATAATTCCAAGCCTTTCGTATGTGATTCTAGTAGGAGAAGGTTTAGCCATTAAACTGATTACACCTTTTTATTAATTAAGTGTATAAATAAAAGACTCGCCATGCCTAATAAAAGAATTTCAGATTTACAAGAAAAAGAAATATTAATTTCTGATTTAACTCTAGAGAGCTTTCCAAGTTCTGCGCATTTAAACTCGCAAACAGAGCATGACAAAAAAATAGACTTCTTACTGGCTAGACCAAGAGAAAGAAATGAAAAAATATCTTACTCGAATTTAAAAAGCTCGATATTAGATAATGCAGTATGCTTAACAGGAACTCAATTGATAAGCGGAGAAAAAACTTTTAACTCTAACTGCTCGCTTAATTCGGCTGGCCCAACCAAAGATCTGTCGATATCAGGAAACTGTTTTTTGGAAAACGCGTTCATTCAAGAACAGCCCTCCGCAGAGTTTTTCAAAATTTCATCAATAAAAGATGAGACAGTAGCATTCAAAACTCGGTTAAAAGAAGGGTTCGATGAATTTAAAATAAATTTACCAAAAACATTTGAATCGAATCCAGTAATATGCGCAAACCTTGAAAGCGAGAATGGAGGAGCAATAAAGCCGTTCATAATTTCAAACGTTACAAGGTACGATTTTTCTTTAAAATTAAGTTCCAAAACTCAAGGTCAAAACTACTATCTTAATACCACGGCTTTGTCTCAAACAACCGAAGAAAAGCAAATTCAGGCTTTTCGCAGCACATTAACAAAAGGTTCAAATCAATACGAAATATTTTTTCCTTTTGCGTACTCACAAGCTCCTATTGTTACGATCAGTGTAGAAGGAACAAACAAGATTATTCCTTACACGATATCTAGTGTAAACAATAGTTCATACACAATCACTTTTGGAACAAATGTTAATGACGACTATACGATACACACCTTCTCTAGCACTCAGGGAACAAAAAGATCATAACAATGAACAAAGATAATAGAATATCTAATCTTTTTCATACACAAAAACTGTCATCTGACGGATTAGAACCTTTTCCAAGCAGTGCAAAAATCAATACTCAAGGAAATAAAGATGATGAAGTATTATTTTTAATTTCAAATTCAGGACAATACAATGAAAAAATACAATACAAGAATTTAAAAAGTTCTATATTGGATAATACTATGCTACTAACAGGAGATCAATTAATTAGTGGTGAAAAAAATTTTGCAGACTCTTGTACATTTCTTGACGGAGTCAATGTATCTGGAGATGCGTTTTTGGAAAATGTTTTTATAAAATCAGAAGATGGAGAATGGAATAAAGTTTCAAGAGGGTCAGATGAATCAGTATCTTTTGTTACTCCGCTTGCAGCAGGAAGTGATAGTTATAAAATAGACTTTCCGAAGACTTTCGGAGAACCTCCAGCAGTGACACTATCTTTGGAAATTGACGGAGCAACAAAAATTATTCCTTATTCTATTTCAGGAGTTAACACTTCAGAATATTATGTAAATTTTGATGAAACTCTCGGAAGCGACGCATATAAAATGCACACTTCAACAAGAGCAACAGGTCAATCCTCAACAAGCAAAACTACCACGCAATCTTTCTTTACAGACCTAGCGACCGGACAAGATTCTTATGAGATTAATTTTCCAAATACATTTCATGCGACCCCGACAATCTCTAATAGCTTAGAAACCGAAGGGCCTGCATTACTGCACCTAGTTTCTGGAGTGTCCGAAAATTCCTTTCATATATTATTTGGAACACAATTAAAAGACCCTTGCAGAATACATACTCATGCGGTCAGATAAATTAAAAACTGTGTATATAAAAACATGAACTCCAACCATATATTCAACTCAGACGTAATTAGCGGAAAGGTTCTATGGATAGATGAGTTTCAATCTACCGGAAGTTCTATAGAAGTAAGTAAAAGCGTTGAAATAAATCAAAACCTTAATGTAGAAGGAAATCTCACATTAAACGGAGAGAATTTAAGTTCGCAGACATTTTTTACTCAAAAAGAAATGAAAAGGTTGCTTTCTCAAGCGGGAGTTATCGCTCCCCCTCCAGAATGGCTGCTTGAGGAAGAAAGCATTAGCCACATAGAAGGCACGCTAAATATAGAAAATGATTTAGCGAGTTTATTGCGTCCAAATAATATGACATACAGAGATATTGTCTTAGGAGAGCAGTTATTTTACGAATTAACCCCCAATGGATCAACTTCATATACATTAACTAAAGATGGAGTCGAGCTTTCAGTAAATGGAAGTTCAGAGAATATACCTCTTTCAAATTTAAAAGAAGGTAGTGTTTATCTTTTTACAAATACCAGCAGTGGACACCCGCTTGAAATTTTAAATTCGAACGGAGCTGTTGTAGCTACTCAAGTTAACCAAGTTACAACCTTCAAGCCTACATCAATAGGTAATTATACTTATCGCTGCAAATCTCACCCAAACTCAATGCAAGGCCAGATTAGCGTGGAAGAAGGATCAAGCAAATATTTTAAAATCGAAAAATCTTCCAGAAACGCAACAAACAATTCTTCATCACTAAGCGAAGAATTTCATCCAGATGTTTATTCTTTAAGTTTTATAAATGCCCCAGCTGGACCAAACTCTGCACAAGAAAGCAATCCAATTTTTATTTGTAAACTAACAGCTATAGGGTTACTGGGAAGCGCTGCGGTAAAAACATTCACCATCGACGTTAAAATTGACCCAAATCAAGACGAAGATGCAGATGGAGTATTGAATAAAGATGACGCATTTCCCTTTGACCCGTCAGAATCAATTGATACAGACGGTGACGGAAAAGGAGATAATGCAGACACAGATGATGATAACGATGAAACCCTAGATGTCGACGACGATTTTCCGCTAGATTCCACAGAAGATACTGATACAGACGGTGACAATATAGGAGATAATGCAGACCTAGATGATGATAACGATGGAGTGTCAGACGACAAAGATAACTTTCCTCTTGACCCAAATAAAGCGTCAGGAACGGATACTGACGGAGATGGACAAGACGATGAATTTGACGGAGATGATGACGACGACGGAACTCCAGACTTTGATGACGATTTTTCGCTAGACCCCACAGAAGATACTGATACAGACGGCGACGGAACAGGAGATAATGCAGACACAGATGATGACGGTGACGGATGGAGCGATGCCGAGGAAATTGTAGAAGGTTCCGATCCATTGGACGACAACTCTAAACCAATTGATACAGATGGAGATGGAATAGGAAACGTTGCAGATGATGACGATGACGGCGATGGAGTGTTAGACGTTAATGACGACTTTCCGCTAGATTCTCAGCAAGCTCAAACGATCACTTGGAACAATGATACTTCCCACAACTTGAGTGATGGCTCTTTTTCTTTGGGAGCTTTTACCGATTCAGGGCTTGCGCTTACGTACGTAATAAGCAACACATCAATTGCAACATCCCCTGTTGGGCATTTTGGAGTTGGGCACGAAGGAAACGGGCTTATAGGTTCAATTGTTTATGTACAAGCTGAAGAATCAGTTAATGGAAATCCTGTTTACGAAAACAGCGCTGGTACAGCATTAGGGATAAGCGAAGGACAGTTTAGAATTGTTTATCAAGAAGATATGCAACTTTCTGCAAACTACCCATCAGCATACGGACTTGTTGCGGGTGAAACTTATAGCGGATGGAAGTTGGAGCAGCTTGTAAACGGCACATATTCCGACTTTTTAGCAAACCAAGACCCTTATATCCTTGCTAGTGTTGACCAATCAGGTGCGGATGTCGTTCAAAAAATGGAAACTTGGCTGTCAGCATTGAGAGTGAGTTCTGATGGTAAGAGTGGTAGTTTAAACGAAACTGATTTGTTTAGCAATGGAGGTAGTGGAACACACGACATCAAAGCTCACAGACCTGATTCTTTTCCAAGTTCAGATGGCAGAGTTACTTTATCAGTTCCTTATAACAGTACAGGGGCAATCACTTTAGTAACTCAAGCTTCGGCAAATGTAACACTTGCAACAGTAGATGCAAGTGGATCGGTGACACCGCTAACAGGCGGAGTATTTACAATAACAATATCTGCGCCAGCCGATCCAAGTTACTTTGAAGCTTCTTTGACTACTGCTTCGATCACTGTGATTGATGACGTAACTGATACTGATGGAGATGGAATTCCAGATTTATCTGAT
>CAJQKX010000199.1 GCA_905479025.1 uncultured Paraglaciecola sp. | reverse complement strand
CGTTATTTACTGGTTTATTACAAGATGAAACCAATGTCGAACCAACAACTAATACGATGGCTGAAATATATGATTTTGAAAGAATTTTCATTGCGTCTTCCTTTTTTAATTGTTGTTATACACTGCTTATTTTAATTCAATGGAAAGATAACAAATTTTAGCTTTTAATGTGTTTATCATATCTAGAAACCACAAAAAAGTGTGCTAGGTTTATTATCAATTTTTTCCACTGTTCCATCCGCTAAAATACTAAAATTAACTCACCAGATAAATATTTTTGGGTGAGATAAGAGAGACTCATTCTAGAGTCGGTTTGTTGACAGGATATTACTCAAAACTGGAAAGATTTGTCTGTGACTTCTGATACTGTTTCTTACTTAGGCTTGGTCAGGGTTGCTTCAGCACTTTGTGGGAAATTTAATAATCATGAAGAAGAAATTTTTAAAGGGGCTGTAGATATAGGTCTTATTGATGATTTATCTGCGTTACTTTCTGACGAATTTAACGAACTATGTGATAACGCCAAGCAAATTTTTCTATAATATTTTAAGTTGTTTCGCAGATAGATGCTGGGTTGAACCAGCATCTAATAACGAATATTCCCTGTGTGCTAACTCACTTTTTCATCGTCTAAATTAAATATTTCTTTCAGACGCTTAGCGAAACGAACTACTTCACCCGACATTAGCGCAAAGTTTGCATCCAATCGAGCAAGCATCTGATCCTTAGGTATGTCGTCGTTTTGTTCTCTTATAACATCGGTAAATTTTATGCGTTTGATGCTTAAGTCTTCCTGAATGATTGCCGTGAGTGTTTCACTCCACTCAACTGCAATTTTTTGAACAGATTTTCCTGCTGCCAAATGATGTTTGATTTCTTCGCTATATAAATCCTGATTTTTACAACGAATAATGGCGCCATCTTCTTCCAATGCTTTTAGTTCTGCTTCTTCTAGTACACTAATATCTGTTGGCGCTGAGTCATCTTTTAACCATGAGGTTAAATCTGCCTGCACAGAATGTCTAGCTAAAGGTACAACAGGTAAAGAGCCTATGGCTTTGCGTAACATGGCTAAAAAAGCCTCAGCTTTGCCATCTGCAGACGAATCCACTACAACTAAATGATCTTTGGTAGAAATGAAGCCGTGTGTATAGCTATTTTTGGTGAACGCTTGGGGCAACAAACGATGAATTATTTCTTGTTTCATATCCTGCTGGGCTTTTTTACCGACAGGAGAGCCTGTTTCAGTTTCTATTAGCGCTACTTTGTCTGCGAGTTCTGCATTCACCACAACAGCTGGCAAAATACGTTCTTGCTTTTTTAGCGTTAACCAAATCCTACCGGCTGTTGCGTGGATCAAAGTTTCCCCTTGATTAAAGGGGGAGGCCCAACCCATAGTGGCTAATTCTTGACTGCCACAAGGGCGAAATTTAAATTCAGCAAGTTTGTCTTCAAAGTCTTGTTCTTTGAAATCCATGTCTTGGGTAATTGCATAAAGTTTTAGGTTTTTAAACCACATAAAATAATCCGCTAAGAGTTAGGGGCTGTCAATCTTTCAAAATTCAAGTATTATTCAATCTAAAGCCATATTGCTGCTCGGATTGCGAAAAATATAAAACACCTTGGCGCAGAATTGCGCTATTAAAAATGGTCATAGAGACTATCAGGAATTAACTCTATCTACTATGTGAAAGGACATAAATATGCCTTAATAGGTTTTACCTAAACGGGGATAGTGATTTTGTATTGCAGGCCATTGTCAGGTTGACTGAATGCTTCAATATTGCCACCTAATGTTTGGGTCATTAGATTGTACATAAGGTGTGTACCTAAGCCACTTCCTCCATTCCCCCTTCTGGTAGTATAAAATACATCGTGATGGCGGTTTAATGTTGCCTTATCGAGACGTCTTCCATTGTCACAGTCGTTAATAATAAGGTTGTTGTCTTGCTTCAAGATATCTAGTTTACGCTCTCCTTTGGGTTTATCTGCGAAACCATGGATCAGAGAATTAATAATCATATTGATTAATATTTGTGCCAACACGCTAGGCGCACATTTGATGGACAAATCATCCGGACAATGAATATCAATAGTATGCTGAGTCTTTTTAAAGTTAGGTGCTAAAGATTGTATGACTTCTGTTCATTACTCACTGACATTGATGTCTCTTTCTACTTCACTCGTTTGGTCAACAGCGATTTGTTTAAAACTTGAAATAAGATCAGATGCACGGTTTAAATTGTTGACGAGTAACGTGGTGGTTTGCTCGGCCTCGGTCAAAAACACCGTCATGGTATTACCTGTTAGCTTTTTATCATTGTAGGCTGCTTTAATTTTTTTGACTCCGTCATGTAAAGAGCTGGCTGCTGTTACACTCACACCTAAAGGCGTATTGACGTCATGTGCAATGCCAGCTACTAAGTTACCTAATAAAGCCATTTTTTCTGATTCAACTAATTTATCTTTAGCTACTTCAATAGTTTCCATCGATGCAGCTAACTCCGTATTTCGT
>CAJQKX010000198.1 GCA_905479025.1 uncultured Paraglaciecola sp. | reverse complement strand
GAAAACAGTCAAAAATTGTGACTTCTGCTTCAACAGTGTTGTCTAAAATATACGCAGCCAACTGAGAGCCAATGAAACCCGCGCCCCCTGTAATTAAGATCTTTTTATTATTTAACTTCTCTATCACCATTAGCTCCTCAGCTTAGACACTTGGATTACGGTACAGCACCAGAGAAAATACTCGCCGAAGACAATCAACCCAGGAGTATTTTTTCAATACCTTCACACAAGGTATGACCAATTAATATGTGGCATTCCTGGATTCTAGCGGTATTTGTTGAGTCAACGATTAAATTATGCTGGCATATACCCCCTAAACGCCCACCATCTCTACCTAAAAGACCTATAGTTTCGACTCCAAGTTCATGCGCGCATTCCATCGCCTTAATAATATTTCCTGAGTTACCAGACGTTGAAATCCCGACAAGAATGTCACCAGGCTTACCCAGAGCTATTACCTGTCGACTAAAAACCTCTTCATAGCCATAATCATTACTAATGCAGGTCAACGCCGAGGTATCAACTGACAGCGCCATTGCCGCCAAGGGTATGCGATCTTCAACAAACCGACCTACAAATTCAGCAGCTATATGTTGACTATCTGCCGCAGAACCACCATTACCGCAGAACATTATTTTGTTCCCTTGCTTAAGCCTAGAAGACATTAGCCGCGTAACTAGGGCAACCTCCTTAGAGATAGATCTTATTTTGTTTGCCGTTGCAATATGATGGTTTATATTTTTTTCAAAAATTTCTTCTATCATGTGTGCCTCTCATTTTAACTGCATTTGCCTTAAGAAAAGTAAATATTCAATGGGAACGCTTTTTTAGCCAAACGGCAAAATCGAATAAGGACTTAAAACGGTTCTCGTCAGGATTAATATTGTCCGGAGAGATTAAAGCGGATATTTTAACGCCCGCTGAAATTCCTGCCGTCACATCGCTTTGCTTATCGCCAATCATATAGGAGCACCCTAAATCTAGATTTAACGCCTCCGCAGCTTCAAGTACCAAACCAGGATTAGGTTTTCTGCATTCACAAATTCCGGTTATGTCCGGGTGATGCGGGCAAAAATATACTCCGTCAAGACTGATTCCTTTGCGGCGAAAGAGCTCAGTCATGTGATTTGTTAAAGCCATAAAATCTAACTCACTAAACATCCCACGAGCAATACCAGACTGATTAGTAACAACTACAAGTTTAAAATCTAATGATTGGAGAATAGTTAACCCTTCGACAACGCCAGGAATTAGGATAAAATTATCCGCACACGAAACATAGCCAGTATCGAAATTGAGAACACCATCTCGATCTAAAAATACCGCCTTATTAAGTATCATGTTAGGTTTTCATCCATAGATTCCCTTAAATTACCAAGTCACAGATATAATTTATTTTTATTTTTATTTTTATTTTTTTACCACACGTCCATATCGATCTTCAAATCTAACAATATCATCTTCACCAAGATAGTCTCCCGACTGAACCTCGATCAACTCAAGATCAACCTTCCCTGGATTTTCGAGCGCATGCACCACCCCAACTGGAATATAAGTAGATTGGTTTTCTGATAACAAGAAAGTCTCGTCGCCATTAGTTACCTTCGCGTTACCTGAAACCACAACCCAGTGCTCAGCTCTATGATGGTGCAACTGAACACTCAACTTTGCTCCTGGACGGACAGTTATTAGCTTTACTTGATATCCTTCACCTTTGCCAATCGAATCATATTTTCCCCATGGACGATATACCTCACGGTGTAATTCCCATTCGGTGCGACTCTCGGACTTTAACTTGTCTACAATGATCTTTACGTCTTGGACGTGATCCTTGTGAGCAACCATCAAGCAATCTTTAGTGGAAACAATAACTAAATCCTCGACACCAATCGCCGCGACTAAATTGTGGTCGGCTCTAATATAGGAATTCTTCACCTGGTGAAGTAAAGTATCTCCGCGCGCGAAGTTTTGATTTTCGTCTTTTTGAGCCACATCCCAAAGAGACGACCAAGAGCCAATATCGCTCCAACCAGCGTCCATAGGAATAACGACAGCATCAGCAGTCTTTTCCATAACCGCATAATCAATTGAGTCACTGGGACATTTATAAAATTCATCAGTGTTCATGCGTAAAAAATCCAAGTCGGGCTGATAACCTTTAGCTGCGTACTTGCAAGCCCTTAATATCTCAGGGCTAAATTTACCCAATTCTTCGAGGTAACGACTCGCCTTAAATAGGAACATCCCGCTATTCCAATAATATTTCCCTGAGGAATAATATTCTTTAGCCATAGTTAAGGAGGGCTTCTCAACAAACTCCTCTACTGCATATCCGCTAGATTTTTCGGCACCTCTTTTAATGTAGCCATAACCCTCATGAGGCGAGGTTGCCACAACACCGAAGGTGACAAGCTTTCCCTCTTCGGCTAATGGAATTGCCTTATTAACTGCACAAGTGAATGCTAGTTCATCCTCTACAAGGTGATCAGCCGCTAGAACCAAGAGAAGAGGATCGCCGACGGCTGCTAATGCAGCCATCGCAACCGCAGGGGCCGTATTCCGACCTTCTGGCTCCAAAATAATGGCGCCAAGCGCGTCAATTTGGCGAAGTTGCTCAGCCACAAAGAATCGATGCTCCTCATTACAAATGGTTATGGAAGAATCGATCTCTAACGACGATAACCGTTTCATCGTAGCCTGAAGCATTGATTCCGACCCGTGAAGCGCCAAAAACTGCTTTGGATGATTTGCTCTTGATAATGGCCACAATCTAGTGCCAGAACCTCCAGCCATAATGACTGCACATATACTCATTTATATATTCTCATCAGTACCAAAATTACTAAAATAAAACGCCTAGTTATCACCAAACAAGTCACGACTAAAAACCTTGGCCCCTACATCAATCAGGCAATCAAACACCCTATTCGCAACTATTAAATCTGACGATAACTTGAATTGGTCGATACTCTTTATTACTTTAGAACCGAAAAGATCTGCGCCCTTATATTCTGGCTCAAAGACAATCACCTCAACTCCATGTGATTTCACCCGACTTATGATACCCAGTATCGCCGACGATCTGAAATTATCACTGCCCGCTTTCATGACAAGACGGTAAAAACCTACAGTCTTCGGCTTAAGCTTTATTATTTCAGCCGCGATAAAATCTTTGCGAGTAACGTTGGATGAGACTATAGCTCCGATTAACGTTTGAGGAACCTGTTCATAATTCGCCAGCAGTTGTTTAGTGTCCTTGGGAAGGCAGTATCCGCCGTAACCAAATGATGGGTTATTGTAACCACTCCCTATCCGCTCATCGAGGCACACGCCATTGATAATACTTTTGGCGTCTAAATTATACGCCTGTGAGTATGAGTCCAACTCATTAAAAAATGAGACTCTCATAGCAAGGTAAGTGTTAGCAAATAACTTGACCGCCTCGGCCTCGGTAGATCTTATAAAGAGCGTCTCGATATCTACCTTTTTTGCGCCCTGCTTCAGTAGACCCGCAAATTCCGCGCCGGCTTTACACTGGCTACCCACAATAATGCGTGAAGGGTAGAGATTATCCTTTAAC
>CAJQKX010000197.1 GCA_905479025.1 uncultured Paraglaciecola sp. | reverse complement strand
TAAAAAGGCTCCCTAGCGTTTGTCGATAAATTTGACCATTGTTGATTCAAAATACTTTGTTTCGTGTGTTTTCCTAAGACCCAATCTTCATAGCTTGAATCTAATGAGTTAGATATTATTGCTACCTCTCCAGCCAAACGGAATTGTTCTCTAGATTCAGAAAAATACCAGCAAATTTCAAACCGCGACTTATTGTCACCTTGCCATTCTTCTATCTTCTCGCTCCTTGAGTCAGTTACAGACAAAAGACTCTGCGTGCCCGACAAGAAACCTCTAAATACCATCGTTCTGTTTTTGGGTTCCCCATTTGAGCAGACACTCGCCACTTGATAATACTTTGATTGCACTTGACTACTATTTACGTGCAAACTCTTCGTTAATTGCTGCTGCCATACTGGATCTAATATTTCAGTCATTTTACTTCTTAGTAATCAATAAAAATAAACGACAAAAATCGTCAGTCGTTGCGCTTGTTAGTCGAGTAACAAAGTACGGAATATTGGCGTATACCTGAAATAAAACAAGCAATATTCACACCTTTGTTTTCTGAGTATTCTAAGAATAAACACTATACTAGATCTATACAACAGATCTGAATTGCGTCAACGCTAACTTTATCCCTCTGTCAACGCGTATGTATGTGTAATCCCATATCTTTAAAAAAGTCTTGAGTGTGGCTCAAAATTATCATAGTCAGCTACATTTTTATTTTTCTGAGACACTTTGCCATTAAAATAGTTTATCAGTCTGCGGTTACCCATTTTATTTTGTCATGATATTACTGCAGTTTATCCTCACCATATCTAACCATGATGATGTGTAATTAGGTGACTTCATTTCTCTGCGCATTTGCCATTTACCTTGAATACCTTTTGCAGCCAGTGATAAAGAGTCAGGGCCAAAACGTTGGTTGATGGTGTCTAGTGCAGCCATAACACGAGGATCACGCCCTTGTGATGAAAACATATCTCGTTGGTACATAGCGCCATCTACCAGCTCTATGGCTCCCACACCTGATTTATGAAATAACACACCGGGACGATATATTTGTTTTGCCGCAGCGCTGGCTGCAATGGCTAGATCTCGGCTATCTGCGGTAGCATCAAAAAAACCGTGATGTATATTGCGCCGATAAATTTGACCATCTGAAAATGGACTAGAATGAGCAAATGCCACCATCATTTTTATTAAACTCCCTTGTTTACGCGATTTTTTAGCTACTTTTTCACTGTGCATCACTAGGCTTTGTTCTAGTGATGCATAGTCAGTGACTTTTTCACCAAATGCTCGGGTAGAGAATATTTGCTGTTTGGGGCTCTTTACTTCATCCCATGTCAAACATGGCTCACCTTGTAACTCCCTTACTGTGCGCTCAATATTGACAGAAAATTGCTGGCGCATTAACTTGGCTGGTTGTTGAGAAAGCTTCCACGCATTATCAATGGCCATAACCCTTAGTTTTTTACCTAAGCGACTACCGATACCCCACACATCCTCCACTGTCATTCCTTGTAACACGATCATGATATTTTGTTTATCAACGACACTAACGCCACCTGTATTTTTATTCTTCTTTGCGTAATGGTTTGCAGCCTTAGCCAGTGTCGCAGTTGGTCCCATACCCACACACACTGGTAGCCTCACTTCTTGCCATATTACCCGCCTTATCTCTTTTCCTAGGTGCCACCAGTTTTCTTTAGGTTGGGTTTGAAAGCGAAGAAATGATTCATCAATTGAGTAAATATGTTGCTCGGGTGAGTATCGACTGAGGATGTCCATTATTGATGCGGATAAGTCTGAATATAATTCATAGTTAGAACTGCGCACTATCACACCAGATGCTTCGACTTGTTTGCTAATTTTGAAGTATGGTTGAAACTTCACATTACCTAGTTTTGCTTTGGCTAACTTACACATAGCCACGACACAACCATCATTGTTACTTAGCACAATAACGCCTGTTCGCCTGGCAAGTGGATCGAAAATTTTCTCGCAACTTGCATACATACTATTGACATCAACTAACGCAAACATTTTGCTAGCTTTGTTGATTGACGGTGATTTCTAACTGAGCGAATGACAATGCCTTCTTCTAAAAAGTCATCCCCCTCTTTTAGATGATAAGTCTTGTAAATATCGCTTCCTGACAATAAACACTGTTTTTTACGCTCATAGAGTTTACACATGAAAACACCATTTAATGTAGCTACTATAATGTCCATGTTGGTCTGTCTGGCTGCTCGGTCAACGATTAACACATCACCATCGAATATGCCGTGGCTTGTCATACTATCCCCTACAGCAAGCCCTACAAATGTCGCAGTGGGGTGGTCAATGAGTATTTCATCGAGAGACATGGGCAGCGTTTGGTATTCTGACGCGGGCGACTCAAAACCGGTTATGCCAGCCTGAGCCTTGATCGGTATAATATTCATTACATCTCAATGCTGTATATCTATACAGTATTATAGCGCGATCTATATGCTAGATAGCAAGCACATTCATTAATAGTTAGCGTGATTTTGAATTCATACTTCCTAAACGTTGTTTATTTTAATATTGCAATTTGCATATATATCGCTGAAAATGAGATGTGCAAGTGAAACGGCCGGGTAATCGGCAAGGAATGACAGGTAAATTGTTTTTTGTATTTCAATAACAAAATAATTGAATATTTTACATGCTTTTAATGGATCTAATTTTTTATTACACAAGTATAAGTATATGAACTAACAATAACGTTAGCCCTAAGAACTCGCCATAATAGCGAGTTTTTTGCATTTTAGGGGTAATGTAAAAGAGAATCATTATTATTTTCGTCTACCAATTAGGATATCAACTATGAACAATGTGAATCGCCGTGACTTTTTAAAAATATCAGGTTCATCTCTTATCGGATTGACTTTGGGTGGGGTGGCATTAAGCGCTAACGCACAAGAGCAAGTGGCGCTTGATGATCCAACAGCCGCTGCCCTTAAATATGTGCATGCTTCAGAGGTTGAAGGCCAATACTGCGACAATTGCCAATATATTCAAGGTGAAGAGGGTAAGGAGTGGCGACCATGTGCCTTTTTCCCTGGCAAAGTTGTTAATGCCAAAGGTTGGTGTGCAGGCTGGATGAAGAAAGCAGGTTAATTTATTGGATTATCGCTGTTGTTCTAATCAATTCCAACCAATGAGGGCTGCATCGTTATGCTGCCCTCATTAATCACTCATAAATAATACAATCATAAAACTGATTTTGTATCGTTGTTGATGATGTCTAAATTGTCTTACAAGCCAGTGTGATACTGACTCATTGTTGACTCTGTCACCATAGCGTTTAAGGTCACTTCTACCTTTGAGTCACCAGCCAACAACTGTTCGAACTGGCTGATCAATGCTAGCTTATCTGGTGAAAGGTTATCACCAGCTCCAATTTTGGTTAAATCAATTAGAAAACCGTCAAATAAGTCAGCCAAATCATTTATCACCTGCATATTTAAAAACTGATCCTGATTATAAATACTCGGGTAACCGGCCTTTTGTTTATCAATCGCAAATGACACACCTTTAAGATTAGTAATTGTGGTTGATTTATCACATGACAGCATACAACCATTATCTATTCTGGGTTTTTCACAGCCCACACTTTGCTGGAAGAAACATTGTCTGCTGGTCATTAATAAGATGGGATGATAGATGCTGTAAAATAATTTAAAGTTCGCAGGGCGGGCAATGTTTTTCATTTGTTGTTGGTTAAGCTCGTTAGATATAAAAGCGCCGCTGCAATCAAACTCTTCTTGCATGGCCATTAAGGCATAAGAATTGGTGGTATTCAAAA
>CAJQKX010000196.1 GCA_905479025.1 uncultured Paraglaciecola sp. | reverse complement strand
CTAAAACCGGCTCTTGTGATGACGGAGCAATAATATTCCACTGATCAGGCGTATCGACACCTGCAAACTCAAGAGAGTATTCTGCAAAGTTTTTATCTGCCGCTGAGCCAGACAAAATAATTCCTTTCGCCGACCCAGAACGTAAAGCTCTAATATCAGCTGTTAAATTCAATAAAGATTCAAACTGACGATAACCACGAGTTACCACTTCGTCACCAAATCGACAAGCATCGAAATCATCATCACTATAGTAAGTGAATAATTTATTATTGGGAGAAGAAACAACATACCTTTCATTAGATAAATTGTTTTCAGTAAAAACCCTTCGTGTCGGTGTGGCAGAATCAAAACCCACTACCACCACTTCATGTGCGCCTTTATGATTGCCGCTCACAAGCACTGATCGAGAACCTGCTAACCAATCAATACGTCTAACACGTTGTGCCGAGCGGTACCATTCGTGGCTATTCGTAGGAACCCATCGAACCACAGGTAAGCCCTGCTCAGTCACAGGCATACCTAAGCTATTTAGTGGCAAGTCATCAACAATAATCCCTGCTGAACCATAAGCCTTAAAGCGTATATTAATAGTTTCTTTTAAATCAGCACCAAGATCAGCTAATGCCAGTTTGAATTCATAAACTTTATGTTCATGCGCCACCTGATTCGTAGAAACAAAGCCTACAGTACCATGCTCTTGATTCATCTCCGTGACTCGGAATGTCTCCCACCCACTGACGGTTTCAACTTCTATCGATGCCCAGTCAGCAGGGTTGCCGAGTGTATTATCAACACCAAAATCTAATCCCCCATAAAGGTATTCATCATCACTACCAATATAAGCTGAGACCTTCGCTGCCGGATGGCCGGTATCGGGCCTCGAGAGCTCAGAATGCACCAAATTCGACGCTTCATCCTCGGATAAATGCCCATCAATCGTAAACGGGTTATTACCTGAAATCTTATAAGTAAAATAATCGGCTGACTTAGAAGGGTAACTAAAAGGAATAACCGACAAATGGCTCAGCGTAGCTTCTCTAGCATGTAAACCAATTTCAATACTGCCCTTAGGTAGCGTATCCGTACGCCAACGCAAATAAATCGTTTTTCCTAGAGCATCAATGACACGGTAATCTTGCTTAGTAATTAAATGGAGCGCATCAAGAGTGCTTTCTCCCTCGACCACGACACTCTCAGGTGCAATAAAACCGTTCATTTGATCTAATATCGAAATTTGGTCTATATGCGCTTCTTCATGCCCCACTTGCGTAATCTTAATCTGTGCAAAATCCATTGACCGGTCAATAAAAGAACTTAAATCTAATGTTTGCCAATCATAGTCACGACCAAAATGTAACTCCCCTACTTTCTCCCAAACAGCATTACGAAAAACGGATATGTGGTAAGAAAAACATTCACTACAGCTATCCAAGCTCAAATCAGGCATTGGTTCTAATACGGCATGCTTCTCGATAGTCCCAGACTGTAAATCGGCAAGGAATATGCCGTTACTATCCTGAATACTAAAAGGCGTTAGATCTGTATTCACAACCACACCTGAGGGAGGTGGCCCTCCTAAAGGCGGTCTATCATTACCGCCAGTATTCGGGTTTAACGCAGCTCGAATAACACCACTGACATAGTCTTCATACGCAAAAGAAAATTCAGAACCATCTGGATTCCACTCGATACCAGCAAAACGGCCAATGAGTGACCCAACCGATAAATCATTAGGTAAAATATCATTTAACAAATTGGCTTGATCACCGGGTAATAAATAAGGTTGCGGCAAAAGAAAACGCTGTAATTCCACAGCATCTTTACTGTAAAGCACAACACCACCGTAGGTGATATCACCTACGGCTAACTTACTCCCCTCTGGAGACCAAGAAAAAGCCGAACTACGCGAACCCAAATCATGAACAGTATTATTATTGAGATTAATAATTGCTAAGTGATACAGCTCATCTTCTAACAGCTCAACATACCCATCAGTAGAGAAGCTCGACTCTCGAAACTGCACCGCTACACGGTCACCCACTGCATTGGATTTAAGTAGAACTCCACCAACAGAACTATTTTCTCCCTGCTTATCAAACCTTGCTAATTCCGTAATCTCTGGACTGACATGCTCTCGATCGAATACTTTTAGTATCACTTGCTCAGAAGAGCGTTCTACCTCACTCACCATGACCAGAGAGCTATTTTTTACCAGTTCGAAATCAGTGGCAAACTGCCCATTCGGGTTGTCTACGTTAGCCAGTAGCCGTAAGTCATTTCCATTAGATGCGTTTACCTCCCAGAGTTGATAATCTGGACCTCTCTCAATAAGAAAAATTAATTTTTCGCCATCATCAGTGACGCGCATAGTCTCAACATCTCGTACACTAAACGCGATGGTACTATCAGATAACACAGCATCACTAACTAATTGCGTTTCATCACTACCATTTGCGTTCGCACGATATATACCTGATGGGAGTTTAAAATCATCTGGATTATTCTGATAAGAAACAAAATATACAAACTGTGTGTCATGGCTGTATACCAGAGAGGAATCACTATTCTGATTATTGAAAAGCTGCCAAGGCTCCGTAATGTCACACGTCAAGTTACGAGTGGTTTGAAACTGTGTATCCAACGCATCCATTAAAGCAGAACGGTTAGTATCTACAGTAACATTTGTAAAACCTTTATCACTGCCAGTCTCACTTTGTATGACAAAACGATAGCTACCATCTTGAACAAATGCACCTGAATTTGAACGACCATCCCATTGAACAGAGCCTGTACTCACATCTTCAAATTGTTGATCAAAAACACGTACCACCCTATCAAGATAATCAATAACAGCGACATTAAAAGTATCTATCTCAGGCAAACGGAAATAATAAGCCGTAGCATCCTTAACCCCATCATCACCAGGTGATATATAGCGCTCAGACACATAGAAATCACTGTTTTGTATAACAACAGATTTTATTG
>CAJQKX010000195.1 GCA_905479025.1 uncultured Paraglaciecola sp. | reverse complement strand
TGCAGGTATAGGTTATGGCGATCGCACTAAGCTAAGTTTAAATGCAGGAATTCAGCAAGATAACTTTTTAGGCACAGGTAAACGTATTGCATTTAATGTGAGTACGGTTTCGTATCAGAAGAGTGTGCAGTTGTCATACACAGACCCATATTTTACCATTGATGGGATCAGTTTAGGTGGTTCAGTGTCTTATAGTGAATTTGATGGTAGCTCTGCTAACCTCATTCAGTACAACAGTAAACAGTTTTCACTAGGCAGTAATATTGGTTATCCCATTGACCAATTTAACAGAATTAATTTTGGTTTAACTTACAGCACAGTAGAGCTTTTTCAGAGACAACCTTTTGTGCAAACTACGCGCTTTAATAACCAGTTTGTAGATGAAAATGATCCAGATGCTCCCATTAATTATGATAGTTTTCTTGCTTCAGTCGCTTGGTCACGTACTACCTTAAACCGAGGTGTGTTCCCAACCGCAGGTTCGTCACAACGTGCCTCATTTGGTATGACTACACCTAACTCAGACGTAAACTATTTTAAGACTGAAATAGATGGCAAATGGTATTTCCCATTATCACGCAATCAACGCTGGTCTTTCTTAGCACGTTTAAAAATGGGCTATGGTAATGGTTATGGGAATGTAGGTGGTATTGACCAAATATTACCTTTTACTCAACATTTTACAGCAGGTGGTTCAGATTCATTAAGAGGGTTCGAAAACAATACAGTTGGACCTCGTGGTATACAAGTGACACCATCAACAATCGTTACCGACCCCAATGGTAAAGTGATTTTAGGCGATAATTCAAATGATTCAATCTCTATTTCTTCACGTTCATTAGGTGGTAATGCCATGATATTAGGTGGAATTGAGTTAATCGTACCCACCCCTTTTGTTGAGGTAGACTTTGATAACTCTGTGCGTACTAGCTTATTTTTGGATGCAGGTAATGTTTGGGATACTGAGTTTGATTATGACAGTTATAAAGACTTAAATTTGATTAGTTCATATAGTGATGATGGATTAATTGATTATAGTGACCCAACCCTCTATAGAGCTTCAGGTGGAGTTTCTGTACAATGGCTATCACCTATGGGGCCTATGGTATTTAGTTTCTCGAAAGTAATACAAGAAAGAGAAGGCGATGATTCTAAATTCTTCACCTTCAACATAGGGCAAACATTTTAATTTCTGGTTGGCAAACCGACCAAAAACAATTATCAACTAGGAGTTTATTTTGAAAGATTTTACAAAAAATTTAATTGCAGGTGCATTATTAACCACAGCTATGGCTAGCACATCTGTCTTCGCTGAACAAAAAATTGGTGCAGTGAATGTACAAGGTGTTTTTCAGGCTATGCCACAAGCTGCTGACATCCAAGAAACAATCGCTGCACAATTTAAAGATAAGACAGAAGAAGTGAGTCGTCTCGAAAAAGACATTAAATATTATCTAGAAAAAAATCAGCGTGATGCTGCCACAATGAGCGAAAAAGAAAAAACTGAACTTGAAGGCAAAATTATTGCTTTACGTGAAGAATACACGGCCAAAGCCCAACCTTTGCAGAAAGAAATCCAAGCGCGTTTACAAGAAGAACAAAACAAGTTGTTAGGTTTGATTAAGCAAGGCATTGATGCCGTAGCATCTAAAGGAAAATACGATGTCATATTGAATTCTAATTCTGTGGCCTTTATCAACCCAGACAACGATATTTCTCAATTGGTTCTAGAGCAAGTTGGTAAAATTAACTAAATAACCTTAGTGGTTCGAACGGAGGTATTTTGAGTCACGCAATTAGTCTTATTCAATTAGCTCAAAGCATAGGTGCACAATTGCACCTATCAGGGCCTGATACCCAAGATACAATTATTTCTGGATTATCTACTTTATTGAAAGCTGGCAGCGGTCAGGTTTCATTTTTGTCGAATAAAAAGTATCGAGGTCAGCTTCAGGATACGATGGCACAAGCCGTGATTTTGCATCCAGACGAATTACCTCATTGTAATTGTTCCGCCCTAGTTATGAGCGACCCCTATGTTGGGTTTGCAAAGGCAGCACAATTACTAGACACCACTCCGGCACCCGCACACGAGATATCACCTTACGCTGTCATTGGGGAAAATGTTGAATTGGGTAAAGATGTTAAAATTGGCGCTCATGCTGTTATAGAGGCAGGCGCCAAACTTGGGGGTAATGTTGTTATTGGTCCGGGATGTTTTGTGGGTAAAAACGCACGCCTAGGTGCCAATACGAAATTATGGGCCAATGTGTCTATTTATCATGATGTGGTAATAGGCACAGATTGTTTGGTTCAAGCTAACACCGTGATTGGTAGTGATGGTTTTGGTTATGCGAACGATAATGGTAAGTGGATTAAAATTCCACAACTTGGCAGTGTTATCATCGGTGACAGAGTAGAAATTGGCGCTAGTACTACAATTGATCGTGGCGCGTTAGATAATACTATTTTGTCTGATGGTGTAATCATTGATAATCAATGCCAAATTGCCCATAACGTTGAAATTGGTGAAAATACTGCAATGGCAGCTTGTTCTGTAATTGCAGGTAGCACAGTTATTGGTAAAAATTGCAGCATGGCCGGTTTAGTGGGTATTAATGGCCATATTACTGTTTCTGACAATGTCGTTTTTACTGGTATGAGTATGGTCACCAAAAGTATTTCACAGCCTGGTGTCTACTCGTCTGGTATACCCGCTTCCGCCAATAGAGAATGGCGCAAAAACATAGTAGCATTACGAAGTATTACTAGCCTTAATCAGCGTGTTAAAGCATTGGAAAAAAGCCAGCAGCAGTAGTGATTTAACTACAGACTGGTTAGTTTAGGAGAACACTTTTTGGCTAATAATGTAAACATTCTTGAAATAGAAGATATCATGGCGTTGCTTCCCCATCGTTATCCTTTTTTGTTAGTAGATAGAGTGACAGATTACACTCTCAATGAGTCCATATCGGCTTATAAAAATATCACTTTTAATGAGCCTTGTTTTACAGGACATTTTCCGGGTAAACCGATATTCCCTGGTGTTATGATCCTAGAAGCGTTAGCCCAGGTTGCTGGCGTCCTAGGTTTTAAAACAGCGGGAAATTCTGACGACTTGTATCTGTATGCTGGGATCGACAAAGCACGCTTTAAAATGCCAGTAGTGCCAGGCGATCGTATGGACATGGATGTAACATTAATTAAAGAGCGTCGTGGTATTTGGAAGTTTCATGGTGTGGCAAGTGTTGATGGCAAAGCTGCATGTGAAGCCGAATTCATGTGTGCCATGAGGAAAATGTAACTGGTGATCCATCCTACTGCCATTATCCATCCCTCTGCCCAATTGGGTAAAAATGTCTCAGTTGGTGCATTTTGTCTGATTGACGCTGATGTCAAAATAGGTGATGACACTGTGCTTGAATCTCATGTGGTAGTAAAAGGAAAAACCAGCATGGGTACAGGCAATCATATTTATCAATTTGCCTCTGTTGGCGAAGATTGTCAGGATAAAAAATATGCAGGTGAGCCCACTGAGTTACTTATAGGCAACAATAATATTATCCGTGAATCTGTGACTATACACAGAGGCACTACTCAAGATAACAGTGTGACTAAAATTGGTTCCAATAATTTACTCATGTGTTACGTACACGTTGCCCATGATTGTGTCATTGGTGACAATAGCATACTCGCTACAGGAGCCACCTTGGCTGGGCATGTACATATTGGTAATTGGGTGATTATGGGTGGTGTGACCGCTGCACATCAATTTTGTCATATTGGTGACCATAGTTTTATTGGCGGAGGGGCAATTGTTTTAGCTGATGTG
>CAJQKX010000194.1 GCA_905479025.1 uncultured Paraglaciecola sp. | reverse complement strand
GAGCAAGATATAAATAATGAATATCTGCACAAAAACACATAACAAGTGCCAGCACAACAGCAGCTTCGCTGCTCGGACTGCCCAAAGCCTAGCGGCTTTCGTCAGCCCGTGTGGCAGGCGTTATGCATCAAAGGTGAAATGGATATCTTAATTGGAACATTGCTAGGCTCATTCTTTGTATGTGTAATTTTCTACATGTATCAAGCGATGTCTATATTGCTTTGGGTATCCAAGCAAGGTTGCGGCTTAAGATTATCCGCTAGCGCGGCACCAGGATGGGCAATTAAACGCTACTTATCTTGGTGCTCTGATACTGGCGCTGTAGTGAATCAAGATCGCATCCAGAAGTATCGGCGTGGCACAAAAGCTCTGGCAGTAGGCGGTATTTTTTTAGTTGCAGCCTTTCTATTAATTGCTGTCGGTGCGTGAAATGCATAACAAAACGGTCAATGGCGCCTGCGGCTGGACAACATTAAGCGCTGCTTCGCAGCAATGTTGCCCATTACCTCAGCGTTAGTTGCCTTAGGAGTCACAGTTGAATTTTGATGATTTGAAATCGATTATCGATACTGAAAATGACCATGAATTAAAGCTTACTTCTAACTCTTGGGAAATCACTAAAAACTCCAATTCAGAATTGAAGCCTTGGATTTCTGAAGATCAATTTAATCAGGTTTTCTCAAATCTATTAGAGTATCAAAATAACGATACTGTGTTTGTCTTTGAGTCTTTCGAACGCATATACAAAGATTCAGGTTTAACTAAAAGGTTAACTGAACAGCTAGATTTAAACTGGGCTAATTTTAATGCTTTTCAAAGCTCTACAGAAATTCTTTATTTCTATATGGTTCCAAAAAGTTTAAATTGGGTTTTATATGCAAACAGAGACTTTTGGCAGTTTGCAAAAGGCAACTAACAAGTTACTCAAACGGACGCTAAACAGTTGGCTAGCTTCGTTCCTCGCAATTTTAGCCAACAATTTCGCGCCGCTTAGTAAGGCGTTAGAAGACTCCGATGATATACGAACCTAAAGTGTCACTAATTGAGTTTCCATTTAAATCTGACCAAAGTACGGTAGTCGATGAAGTGAAACTATCTGATAAAGGTCTTGATATCATTGTTGAGTCAAACGATTGGAAAGTGAACGTGAATTTTGACGCAACTTGGGGTTTTCGTGTTCTTGATGAACTTGACCTATGTGAGTTTTGGAAGGAATGTGATTTAACTCAAGGTTGGTTCTTTGAGGTGCTAGAAGGTGGATGGAAAGCTCTTGAGAATACAAGAGGTCATTTTGTTTCAGATAAAATGTATAAACATCGTGAATTTCTTATTATTGGGTTAAACGAATGTGTTTCTGTTTTAGGTCAAAAGCTCCCAAAAGTTACTGAGCTTACGTCTTCTAACAAGTCACTAAAGCAGGACTCGTAACAGTTGGCTCGGTTCCGCTTCGCTTCACATTTTAGCCAACAATTACTTGCCTCTTAGTGAGGCGTTACATGCCTGAAGGGAACTCATGAGAATCATCTATCTCTCAATAATCATATTTAGCCTTGTTGCTTGTGCAGGGCCAAATCCAAATCCCGGTGAGCGCACTGTGGATATGGCATGGGAAAAGTATGATTACGACACTGCCTTTGAAGTACTCTTGCCCGCTGCCGAGCGTGGTGAGCCTTGGGCGCAACTCCGTGTTGGCGTGGCCTATGAGCTCGGATCTGGCGTAGCTAAAGATATTCCCACTGCAATAGCTTGGTACGAAAAAGCTGCTTCTCAAGAGTCTGAAGGAAATTGGGCAAATGGTCAGCTTGTTGGGGCTGCCGGAAAGTCTGGCTACTTCAACCAAAACAGTGACGCATTAATCGCCAAGTTCCAGCTAGCTAATATTTATCTTCGCGGTGAAGGTGTGGCTAAAGACCCTGCGAAAGCTCTTGAGTTGGTTCAGTACGTATCAGATAAAACTCAGGGTAACAGTATATTTTACTGCTGTGAGTTCTCTGGTGGCAGGTATATAGCAAATACCTCTATTGCCGACACACTAAATAAAGCAAAGGCGGCGCAATGAACATCGAGCAACGGCATGTAACAAGTTGCTCAAGCGGGACAATTTTAAGCGCGGCTTCGCCGCAAAATTGCCCCTTAGCAAGGCGTTATAGGGCTTCAAAATTTTAAACTCTGTGGATATCATTGGTTACTAAAAGCTATAAGTGATAAGGATTTCTTTATGAAAGTTTCAAATTTACTATTCGGATTAACTGCTTTTTTTGCAATGCAGTCTTATGCAGCAAGCATATCTCAAGTAGATTTATCTAGCGCAGGATCTAAAGTTTCGGGGAGCTATCAGTATTTTACGTTTCATATGTACTATAGCGGTGCGTACGAACAAACCAGCATCTTTGATGAAATCCTAATATCAGAATCTGATGTAGGAAGCTCAATCTCCATTGGATCAAATTTTACAGATCCTCAATACTCAAATTTCATTGAAAAACTAACCAACGATGTTGATGAAGAACTCTACGTTTTCTATAAAGTTTCTGATCTCAACGGACGTGGTGGCGGTGGCGGCAATATACTCCTTGAGTCTGAATTTTTCGGTATACCGAACATGTCCATGTATAGCATTGATGGTCTAACTTTAGAAATTGACTCACTGAGTTTGCCAAGATATTTTCAGTCTCCGTGTAGCCGATTGTATGGTTGTACAGGTCTAGAATTTTCAGGCTCATTAGTTGTTGAGGGAAATTTAACAAATGTCCCCATTCCTAGTGCTTCATGGCTTTTCTTCATTGCAATAAGTTCTTTATTTAGCGGGCGCTATTATCGCAATGCCCTATAACAATTTGGTCAAGTTCACTTCGCCCTTTCAGGGCTGCGCGGGACGCAGTAAACTGCGCCCCTTACCAAGGCGTTAGGTGCTAAAGAGGTATATGCATAACACCGGCATTAAACATTGCATCGCAACGGCACCCGACGGTGTTCGCATCGCATATCAGGTTTCTGGCCAGGGGCCGGCATTGGTCTTTTGCCATGCGATGGCAAACGATCACAGAATGTATGACCAACATCGTGATCTGTTTTCTGAATCACACACATTAATCACATTCGATCAGCGTGGCTCTGGCTACTCGGAT
>CAJQKX010000193.1 GCA_905479025.1 uncultured Paraglaciecola sp. | reverse complement strand
AAAGGCCAGACATTACCATATAGGTCATAAAAGCCACTATAGTTAATAACGCTTTGTTCATCCCCATTTTGTTTCCTACTATTTTTGTTGTTTTGTTATGGTTGATAGAGTGCGTTTTTACCACCACCAGTGCTGTCTAACCAAGCTTGGCGACGGGCAAATAAGGCTGGTGCGGCTTGATTAACCTGTTCGATAAGGTGCTGTATATCATGTTCTAGTAATCGGCCGTTATCTACCAATACTTTTCCTGCGACCATAGTCATATCTACATCTTGTCCCTGTACCGCATGTACCAAGTTGTAATGAATATTCATCAATGGGCCTGAATCGATAAGTGGAGTCATGCGAGGGGTGTCACACCTGACGGCAATCATGTCTGCGGATTTCCCCACTTCAAGTGAGCCTGTTACATGGTCTAGCCCTAGCGCCTTTGCACCACCAATTGTCGCCATACGGCATATATCCCAAGCATCAAGGGCGGCAGCATCTAAACTAGAAAATTTGGCGAGTAATGACGATACTTTCATTTCTTCAAACATGTCTAGGTTGTTGTTTTCTTTTTCGCCGTCTGTCCCTAGCCCCAAGTTTACCCCTGCCTTCAACATGGCAACCACAGGTGCAGCACCCGAGGCAAGTTTCATATTACTGATAGGGTTATGGGCAACGCCAATATTGCCCTGTGCCATAAGAGCTATTTCATTGTCATCGGCCCAAACACAATGAGCTAAGAGTGTTTTAGGGGCTTTGAGTAAGCCAAATTTTTCGAGGGCTTGAATAGGTCTGATTTTGTAGCGTTCAAGGGTTTGTTCTACATCAAATTGACTTTCGTTGCTATGGGTGTGAAAGCCAACTTGGTAGTCTTGGCATAGGTCAGCTATACGTTTCAATGCTGGTGGTACGGCATAAAACAAATGCTCAAGGCCCACCCATACTTGTATCCGCCCATCCGCTTCTTGATGCCATTGATTGATCAAAGCTTCGTTACTGTCTAAGGTTTCAAAGTAGTCATGCTCGGGATGTTCGGCTACATAGGGTACTAAGCATGCTCTGATACCAAGCTGTTTGGCCGCCTCGGCACTGCCTTCCATATAACGCCACATATCCACTATACAAGTGGTGCCTGACAGCAGAGCTTCGGCATAACATAACCATGACGATAAACTGGCATCTTTGGGGGTTAACACCCTATGCATGGGATCAATATATTGTTGCAACCAATCCCATACGGGCAAGTCTTCGGCCGTGCCACGCAACATGCCCGAGTGGCAATGTGTATTGATTAACCCCGGCATTAATATGCGATTAGTATAGGTCTTAACGGTGACATTGGGATGTTGGGAGAGTAGCTCACTCGCTTTACCTAGTTGTTTGATTTTACTTTGCTCTACCAGTACCGCACCTTGTTTGATTATGGTGTTGTTACTGTCCATGGTGGCTAGGTAGTCTGCTTGGTAAAGTGTTGTTGTCATGGTGGATTAACCTTTGTTCGTTTGTTCAGGGGAGGGGCTAAAAATGGCATTAAGCAGAATAGCGGTACATACGCTTAAGATGATGCCACTGTCGGTAAAGATGTGGCTCCATTGAGGTAAATATTGAAAATAGGCGGGGGCCACCATAGGGATCAAGCCAATACCAAGGCTGGCAGAGACGACCAACAAATTTGAGCGTGAGTCAGTAAAGTCTACCAGACTCAAAATGCGCACACCCATTAAAGCCACGGTACCAAACATCACCATGGCTGCAGCGCCTAAAGCGTATTGAGGTATCGAGGCAACAATAAAAGCTATTTTGGGAAGGCAACCTAAGGCAATTAAAATAAAGGCTCCGGCGGCAGCTACGTAGCGGCTTTTGACTCCACTTATGGTGACTAAACCTATGTTCTGTGAAAAAGATGTGTAAGGAAAAGCGTTAAATAAACCGCCTAATAAGGTCCCTAGTCCGTCGGAGCGTAAGCCTCTTACTAGTTGTTTTTGGTCTACTTCTTTATCTACTAATTTACCTAAAGCTAAAAACATCCCTGTGGATTCAACCATAGTTACCAACATCACTAGGGACATGGAGCAAATGGCTAAAAAATCGAAGGTGGGCATTCCTAAACTTAAGGGTTTGATGAGGGCAACCCAAGGTTCGTCATTTAAGCCTTTAAGTGAAATATCCCCCAGTAACCAAGCAGCCATAAACCCAGCGAGCATGGCTATCAGCACTGATACATTACTCAAAAAGCCTTTAGCAAAACGGTTGATAAGTAGGATTATGCTAAGTTGGAGTAAGCTAACCAGTAAATAAATAGGTTTACCAAAATCAGGGTTAGTTGAACCATCGGCAAGAGTAGGGCTAACACCTGCAGACCATTCAATGCCCACTTTCATTAAACTAATGCCAATAACCAGCAATACCGAACCTGTTACCACAGGTGGGAAAAACCGCATTAAACGGCCCATTATTGGCGCAAAGAGTATGCCGAATATGCCTGAAACAATAATCGCCCCGTAAATCCCCGGTAAGCCTAGTTCCGGGTTAACACCAATGGCAATCATAGGGGCGATTGAGGTGAAGGTTACGCCCATCATAATGGGTAGCTTAATGCCAAAATAACGGTTGCCAAAACACTGTACTAAGGTAGCTAATCCCGCTGCAAATAAATCGGCATTGATGATTAAAGACAAGGTTTCTTTAGGCAGTTGCAGAGCCGCGCCTAAGATTAATGGCACTATTATACAGGCCGAGTACATCACGAGTACATGTTGTAAACCAAGCAACACAGTAGGTGCAAGTGGTAAACGTTGATCTACAGGGTGAATGCCGCTGCTTTTTGTCTCTGAAGGTGTATCAATAGGAGGCATAACTTTTCACTCAACAAGCAAAGTAATAAGACTAATTTACTCTGCTGGCTTTAGTGTGCAAAATGGGAACTATTAAAATTTTTAATAGAACTTAGCTATTCATGCGTTTATCCCTAGAACAATTAACCGCTTTTTGCGCGGTGGCGAGTGAGAAGTCATTTTCAGCTGCGGCCCGTAAGTTGGGTAAGTCTCAATCTGCACTGAGTATAGCTGTGGCAAATTTGGAGATTGATTTTGGGGTAAGCTTGTTTGATCGTAGCGGGCGCTATCCCATTTTAACCGGGCATGGGCAGTCTTTACTTAGGGATGCAGAAGCCATATTACACCAGTGTTCGTCGATGGAGAATCGTGCCAACAGTTTGGCTGCAGAACTGGAAAGCCAAGTTACTATAGCCATAGATGAAACTATTCCTTTTCAAATATTGAACCATAACCTTGCCGGCTTCGCAGATTATTTTCCACCTGTGGATTTAAATATACTGCACCCGTCTTCTCAGTATATTCAGCAGTTGATCGAACAAGGCGAGGCCTCATTAGGAATAATGTGTGCAGGTGCTCACTATCCCAAAAATATCCATTTTAAAAGACTTGGTAATATAGCTTTCGCAAATGTAGTACACCGAGACCATCCTTTAGCCAATTTGCCTCAAGTTAACTTCGAACAGTTAAATCAACATAGACAGCTAGTTTATTTGCCCTTACTAGATAAATTGCCTACTAGTGAATACCTAAGCGCCACCAACCAATGGCGAATGGCCAGTTATCTGACATTGATGAACACTCTGTGTGCAGGCATGGGATGGACTACTGTGCCGAAACAATTGGACTTGCAGTTGCAAGATCAGTTATGCGAATTGCAGTTAACGTCATATCCTCATACTGAATGGGAGGTGGGTGTAGATCTAATTTGGTCGTCCAGCGAACGATTGGGTAAGGCGGGGAGCTGGCTAAGAGATGCATTCGGTTTGACACCGATTTGAAGGTATTTTGAGAAATGTCGATTGCTTAGTCAATATTACCGTGTTAACTAACTGATCTTCATGTATGTCTAACATTTTATAACACGAAGATTTATATCTGTTGCAAACGTTGCGCTATCTCAGGTGCAATAAGGTTAATCACATCGACTTTTAAAGCTTCGCTGTGGGCTGAATGTCGTAACTGGCCATCATCATCTGCTTCAATCAACGCATTTTCTTTTAGTGCTTGAATAAATGTAGCCAGTACTTTTTTATCAAAAAATTCTGGCGAGTTGATACCATGCAGTGCGGCTAATCTCTCGGCAAATTGAGCGCTTTTCTTTTCGAGTACAGAGCGGCTTACTTTTTCTTGCTGCGACAATAACGTTAACACTACCGCATAGCGATGTAAGGTTTCTTGAATGCTACGGTTAAGCAACCATGCTGAATAGAACTCTTCACTATCTGCAGCTGGTGTTTGAATTTCAGTTTCATGAATCTCGAGCAAACCCATTCCTAACATTTTGGTTAGCAGTGATTCAGTATAAGATGCCGCTTGTTCTATGCTCATATATATAAATAATTCGCGCTTGAGTAAGGGGTAAAGCTTCGCTACCAATAGTAATATTTGTTGCTTCGATAAACTTTTGTTGGCAAACACCATGGCGGCAATCAGGCCTGGTAGCGCGAATAAGTGCAGGATATTGTTACGGTAATAGGTTAGAGCGACAGCATTTTGGCTTTTTAGTGATATTATTTTGCCAAAACTATCTTCAGATACGTTAAATTTATTCAGTTTCAGAGTGTTTTCTAACAACTTTTTGCCGGATATCTTTGGTAGAGTGGCAAGATCGCTATAGGGTGCATCAGTCAACAGTTCTAAAAAATGATCAATGGCTTGTTCTAATTCAGACTGAGCCATAGCGTGCTTTTTCGCCGACAACAAACAGATTGCGCAAATTGACATACCGCTAACTGCAGCCGTTTGGTTTATTCTGCCCATCACATCTGTAGCAAGTTCGTTGACAACTGGTGTCAACCATTTAGGCTTCTTATCGACATTATTTTCTTGCTCATCTCGCCAATTAGGCACTTGCTGGTCAAGGTAATTAGTCAGATTGATTGGCTCGCCAAAATTCAGAAAACCGTAACCGTAATTTTTGAGTTTTTTAATGGCTGAAAATATTTGTAAAAAAGATTCTTTTTTCTTACCTGTGCCGTTCAGTTCTTTAAGGTAACTGGACACTTCCATCACATGTTCGTAACCAATATAAACCGGTACGATACTGACGGGGCGGTTAATGCCTTTGATTAACGCCTGTAATGTCATCGCTAACATGCCAGTTTTAGGGGGTAATAAACGCCCCGTTCTGCTGCGGCCACCTTCAGGAAAATATTTCACCGAATAACCTTTGTTAAATAGCAGTTCTAAATATTCGCGAAACACAGCTGAGTAGAGTTTGTTGCCTGCAAAGCTGCGACGAAGATAAAACGCGCCAGCTTTTCTTAATATTCCGCCAATAGGGCGAAAATTTAAGTTTATTCCAGCAGCTATGTGGGGTGTGACTAACCCTTGATGATAAATAACATAGGTGAGTAATAAGTAGTCCATATGACTTCGATGACAAGGTACATAGATAATCTCGTGGCCATTTTGCGCCAAGGCTCTGACTTTATCCGCATGCCTGACTTCGATACCGTTATAAATTTTATTCCAAATTTTGGTTAAAATTTTCTCAGCTAACCTAATTAGACCAGGACGGTAATCAGCTGCAATTTCAGCTACATATTTTTTTGCTTGTTGTTTTGCTTGTTGATGACTTAATTGTTTGCTGCGAGCTTCTCCAACAATGGCCCTACGCACTGATTTTGCGCCCAGAACACTATTATACAATTGGTGACGTTCAAGAATGTTGGGGCCTGTTAATGTTTGATGACGGCGATAAAAATGTGTGCCGGCAACGCGGATAAGTTTATGGGCGATGTCTTCATCGCTACCCTTTAACTCCAGCATTTTCCTCGAAGATACGGCTTTGCTATAACAGACGAAATTATCTCTGCCTAAAAGCAACACAATAAAAAATTTACGAAGCCAGCTAGGTGAAACTTGGTTGGCGATGATATCTGACCAACCTGAGGTGTCTTTACCTGGTGCTCTACCCCAAAGTATAGACACAGGGACTATCTGAATATCCAGGTCTGAATTTTCTCTGTGCAGTCTAAATAGTTTAGCCGCATCTTCTTGAATTGAAGTACCTTTTGTTTTGCGGTTTAGTACTGATTTGGGTTTCTGTAGGAACAAACACGAAGAGTGCCGTTGATCGTCGATAGTCAAATTGAGTGTGGGTTTGGGTAAACCTAATGCCATTGCAGACATTTTGAGTGCTAACTGATCAGTGACAGAACGGGTTCGCAATAAATAAACAATGGGACGGGTTTTATCTATGCCCAGTTCAACTTCAAGATCACTTGGAGTACTGTTTACTTTTACTAGCCATTTGACCGGTACGGTTACTATTGCTAACAGCAATCTATGCAGCCACAACATACTCTTTACTCGCAGATTTAAAACTCGCAAGGATACCACAGACATTCCTAGCAGTTTAATAATTGATAATGGGTGCTTCAGTTTGATCTGATTTTATTAAACCATTCCACAGTCAACATAAAACAAATTTGAGATTTAACATTAACTGTATATAATAAGGTAACTGTATAAAAAAACAGGCTGGTTATGCGTCCACTAACTGCACGACAAGAAGAAGTACTTGAACTGATTAAAAATACGATGTTGAACACAGGTATGCCACCTACTCGTGCTGAAATTGCCCGGGAATTAGGTTTTAAATCTGCTAATGCAGCAGAAGAACATTTAAAAGCCCTGGCGCGAAAAGGGGTAATAGAAATTTTACCTGGTACGTCCCGTGGCATTAAGTTAAATGCACCACTTGAAGACCAACTCGAAGAGCTTGGTTTACCATTGATTGGCCGAGTTGCTGCAGGAGAGCCTATTTTGGCTCAAGAGCATATTGAAGGCCATTATCGCGTGGATCCTAGTTTGTTCAAGCCGAGTGCTGATTTTTTGCTTAGAGTGAACGGAATGAGTATGAAAGACATCGGTATTTTGGATGGCGATTTGTTGGCTGTTCATCGCACTATGGACGTACACAATGGTCAAGTAGTCGTCGCTAGGGTAGATGATGACGTTACAGTAAAACGACTTGAGAAAAAAGGCAGGCAGGTTTTGTTGCATGCTGAAAACGAAGCGTTTTCTCCCATTAAGGTCGATTTGGCGACTCAGCCGTTTAATATAGAAGGCATCGCTGTGGGGGTTATTCGTAACGCCGATTGGATGTAATCTTGATGCAGCGCATTGTTGATTAATAATGCGCTTTTAAATCTATATCTATTTATGAACCCTTTGGTTGTTTTCCTCTCTTTATATCTTTGTTATTTTTTGTTTATCAACAATTTATGTTTAAAAATTAATCAGTTGATAGCAAGTAAAACAAAAAGGCTAGACTAATCGCTATCAAATGAGAGACCATTAACATTAGAAAAG
>CAJQKX010000192.1 GCA_905479025.1 uncultured Paraglaciecola sp. | reverse complement strand
ATCCAAAGGTTGGCAGTATCTTTTCACAGCTAGCGACATTGAGTGGCGGCGCACATTGCCAGTTTGACCAAGGCAGTGCTAGACAGTTAGGTCAGCTGTTAGCAGCGGTTGCGGTGTATGCGGCGGGCGGAAAACCTGCCCTAGAAAGTCATTTATTGAGTCAGGATAAGAGCGTGCGCCGGTTATTGCAGCAACTGAAATAATCATGATTAGATAGCCGCCAATAATCCAATTATTCCCACGGAAATAACCACACCGTAAATGAAAATATGATGGGCTTTGCGGCTTAACGGGTAATTCAAATAAGTGAACACACTATGTTAGTATTTGTCGCTTTAATAGCGGTTGTCATCATCGGTTATATCTCAGTGGGATATATTCAAACGCTGAAACAGGAACAAAGAAAAAAAGCCGGTGCGAAAGTCGGTGTGCTCGCGTTTATCTCGGGGCTGATCTTACTAACGGTTACTGGGAAACTTTATATTTTAGCAGCACTGGGAACAGGTTTGATTGTATTGGCTAAGCGCTTGTTTCCCTTTTTACGTTACTTTCCGCTTTTTCAAGGTCTTTTCCAGAAAGCTAAAACTAAACACAGTGCGGGTTCATCCAAGCATTCTACCGTTGAAACCAGTTTACTCAAAATGACCCTCGATCATGAAAGTGGTGAAATAGAGGGTGAATTATTGGACACGGTTAGCGAGGGTAAATATCTGTCTGAATTTGAGCTGCCAGATTTAATATCTCTGTATATCCTAGCGGGTAAGCAATATCCTGATTCTATTGAGATTTTGGCTACCTATCTTGATCGCAAATATGGTACTGACTGGCGCGAAGCTGCCAATGCAGGAAAGGGTTCTCAAAAGAACGGGCAACACTCTCACGAAAGCGATAGCATTGAGATGACTATCATTGAAGCTTATGCAGTGCTGGGTCTTGATAATAACGCAACGGAGGCAGAGATTATTGCCGCCCACCGCAAACTGATGTTGAAGCTCCACCCCGATAAGGGTGGAAGCAATTATCTGGCAACAAAAATAAACCAGGCTAAAGATTTACTCGTGAGCAGCAAGGACAAGTAAGCGTTAACCGCTCATGCTTCTACATTTGTGCTGTCTAGCACTTATTTGGACGCAGTGCTTCAATAATCAAAGGGTATTTAAGAAGTCATAGTTGACTTCCATCATCGTCATAAAAGCATCAACACTACCTCTATCATCATTGATAAAATTAAAGGTAGTACTGTAACGATTGCAATAAATTATTGTGGGCTGTAATGGTAATTTACAGCCGAACATCTTTGCTAAAAATCAATAGATAAAAGGGGGCAAGATCCGAATTAAGCAGATTGATTTTTTCGTCATCCAACTGGCTGGCCCTGCTTCCCTTCCTTCCACTTTTTTTGTGTAAGGGCTTCAATTTCTTCAACAAATCGTTCACTTCCTAAAGCCAAATCTTTATTCGCCGCTTGACGGTTCTGTTAATTTTCCTATTCGCTGTTAATTCGCGTTTATACTTAAGCAGGCTTTATAAGTGATGACAACAACCAGTTGACAGTTATCGTGTATCTATGTGAATGTAATACTGAATTTGAATAAAATTCGAGTGATTTAGGTAAGGGTTTAAATCTAAAAAATAATTCATTAAAATCTAAAGGACATAAAAAATGAAAAATGTATTAGTAACATTATTACTCACCGCGTTCAGTTTTACAGCGTTTGCACAGGACAGACTCGAGATTTACCAAGACTATGATTTGGGTACAGAAATCACAGTCATGACTACGGTAAAGATTGACGCAAATATGGAAGATATTTACTTGGCTGGTTTACGCAATAGTTGGGTAAAAGCAGTGAATTTGCAAAAAGAACTAGGGACAATTAAAGATTGGAAAATATTGGCCAGTGATTTACCCCAGAGCGGCGAATTTAATATGATCTTAATGGTCATGTTTGAAAGTGCTGCGGATTTAGAGCCAAGCAAGAAAAAATACACCGCATTTATGAAAAAATGGAGTGAGGAAGCTCGCAAGCAAAGTAACCAAATATCGGCTAAATATCCTGAGGTAAGAACGCTTACCGGTGAATATAGGATGAGGGAGATAATACTTAAATAATACAAAGGGGCCAACAGGCCCTTTTTTATGGCTTATATTTATATCCTGGCTAAGTCCAATGATTCACTATCTTAACGGCACAGGATCCGAAGGTTTAGACAGTAATAACGCCTATCTCAATCTGTTTCGTGTGTTGAAAAGATAGACCTTCATATCGTTCGAGTGTCGGTAATAGCTCCTTTCTAGGAGTTCGGCCAAGCTGCATATGGCACTCAACTACACCAACCCTTGTTGTTCACATATCAAATGACTATTCTAAAAAGAAAAGTTAAGAACGTATCTGTTGATCAGTTGCAAGCTTCTCATGATAGATATTTTATAACGGTTTTAGCTGCGCTGCAGTCTTAAAATACCTGTACTACATACTTATCACACGCCTTAACTAGTCTGTTAACCATTAGCTGTTCTGAGGGGGTGTATGCCAAATCATATTTGGACATGATGCGGTTAAAATGCATTACATACTGGCATCTATACAGATGGTTTGGAGGAAGCCAGTCATGGATACCTTTCGCACCTTTTTGCCGATTTAAAGTCGCATCAGCCAATATCAAATTATCAGTATCATTGGCAAATAACGCTTTTCGTGCCCTGCTCCATTTATTGGCCCCATGACCATGAGCAAACTTAAGTGGGACGATATGATCAAGATCTAAGTCTTTAGATATTGTGAAGGTGATATTAGAATAAGGATCATACCACTGCCCTGCCAGTACTTGGCATTGCCTAGCTGACCTAAAAGAAACCGGCTTGGTTGATGTTTTTATCAGTAACTCATGGCGGGTATTCTGGCAATCTTTATCGTTGTCTAACCAATGGGGCCACTCACCTCTATCGTAAAGCCCGGCATAAGGCCTGCTTTGCCCAATAGCTTCATCTGTGGCAACAGCTATCTGCTTTGTGCTCGCATTGGGTAAACGCCCACCAGCCATTATACAATTAGTAAGGGTATTGAATGGCTTATAATGTTTGGTCCTATTGAATGACCCACTGCTTGAGTCATGGCATATGCCAGATGAGGACGGCATAACCTTGGGTAGATTAATGGATTGTGCAGCCAACCTATGAATGGGGGTAACAAGGGCAAGAAATAACAAAAAACACACAGTTTTAAAAAAAGTTACAGCTTTCATTTACAACTTAAATAAGAAAATTCGCCACCATAGTCTGCCACACGAACAAAATAAAAAGCGTCTTTTTGCATCTGCTTTTAGCGTTAAACACTGATCGGCAAAGCCATTGTAAAATACCGTTCACAACAAAGGAATGAAATTATAGATGTCAACATTAAAAATGCATGAAACTCTAACAGATACAGAGCGGTTGCTCTTCAAATTATAAGGCTAGCCTGTTCGAGGTCAGCGGCCATCTCACATCATGGTGCGCCTGCCTAAATAGGTCAATGTTGTGAATGTTTTTATTGACCAGGTCTAAGGGGAGTAGCAATGTAGCCGAGAGCTATCATAATGATAACCAAAAAATAGAGAAGTAAGAAAGTTGCTCGAAAACAAATAAATACTCCTCAATATAAATTGGCGCCCTTTTTTGAGACAGACACCGCGCACCACAAAGAGTCAAAATAATATTTCTTTGGTGCATTCGCGTCTTTTTACAGGTGTGCTGCACCAAAAAAAAGCATGTCAAACACTTCATAAAGTAAATTTTGACATTAGGTTTTTATGTATATATTTTACATTGATTGTTGAACCACAGAGCAGTAAAAAAAGCATGAGAAAAATTATGTTAAACAGCACATTGGTATTTATTTTTACGATGTTATTTCAATCTTCCATTTTGGTGGCAAAAGAGAATGCAACAAGCGAGTACACCTCAAAATATCCATATATATTTCACCTTGTCCAAAAAGAGTTATGGGAAAAAACGCTAGCAAACAAGAGCACTTATTACCCTCCCACTTACACCCAAGACAAATTCACTCACGCCACGGCTAACCCAGATTTTTTACTGATTATCGGTAACCATTTTTATAAAGATGTAGTCGGGGATTGGTTATGCCTGAGAATGTCAGTTGACACGTTACAAGCCACCGGCGTAAAAACCATATTTGAAGGCACTGAGCCTGTAGGTGACAAACAACCTGATTTTCCAGGTACTGACAGCGAGCTTTTTCCGCATATTTTAGGGGGGATATCCCCGTCTGCAGTGATGCAAGTACATACTGTTGCAAGGGCCAGCGACGGTACATTTTTATCTGTGTCTGACATAATTGATGGTGAATGATATGCATAATAATAAGAGTTATTTTAACTTGCCTGCAAATCTAAAGCGTTTGTTAGCAGGAGGGTGTTTACTTTTAAGTTTTGTGGTGAGCACTGCAAGCTTGGCTGGCACCACTTTATATC
>CAJQKX010000191.1 GCA_905479025.1 uncultured Paraglaciecola sp. | reverse complement strand
AATAAAAAAGCCTCCCATGTTGCAACAACTCGCAAACCATCTTAATTCAGCCAAAAACCTTTGCACCCTGGCTGTATTGTTTGCCATGCAAAGTCTTGTTTATTAGGTTCAACTCGTTGTTTAACCCACTTAAGCGTCTCAGGTACGCGAGTTATCTAGATAGTAGGTTGCATCGAGCAACGTATCTTGCACATAAATGCTGAATCTGCGATCACTACTATATATGAGCTTTCTTCTAGCGTTCCTCTAAATAGAATGATCCGGGCTAAGGTTTAATGAAAAATAGTTTTATCCTAACTATTACCATTGAGACTTCTAACCAAGTGAGTTAGCTGGGCCATTGACAGTAAGGGATAGCATTATTTGCTTTAAGTTATGACAATGCTATTTTGAATGTCCATTCATAGGCAATGGGGGCAACTTTTCATTGTTACTGTCATTATCTTTAACGTCATAATCATCACTGAGTTTCGACTTGAGGATTAATATCAGCTAAAAAATTACTAATAACATCTATTTTTGCACGCCCAACCGTTGACATCATCGCACCAACTTGGCGATTGAATTTCTCAATACCAAACTCCTCAAAGCCCATAAAATGAAGTTTTCCAAAGCCCAGCCATGGTCTGTGAGAGAATTCCTGCGACTCCTTCACATCCGGCGATATCGACTTCTTTGCTTGTTAATGTGACTTATTCAGTAGACTAGCCTGTGTTCCGTGAAAAATTCTTGTTGTAGTCAAATTTTTCAGTCATAGGATACTTCTGTTGATTACTGGCTGTTAATATTTAGTATATAAATTGTTCAAACTAAACGGGGTTTGCTTGTGGCGGTGGTTTACAGAGCTAGTATTAATAAGGGTAAAGTACTAACTGTTGCGCTAACTGCTTTTCAAGTAATTGGTACAACTCAAGCACTTCGGGGTTTAAATTTCCGGTAAAATCTTTGCGTTCCAGAAAAAATAGGGCACGTACTCCGTGATAGTCCATGTCTTCGCCACATTGTTGAAAATGTAAACCTAGACGCCTTAGCCGTTTGTTGAGCCGGGGCTCTACCACCACAAACATATGGCTGTGATTACACATATTCACCATGGCAATAACGCCTAAATATAAACCAATCGCTATATTGGGAAAATTTCGTCTTTCTTGTTCGGAAAATATATCGCCTCCCAAAGATTCATTTAAGACAAAGGGTTGGTTATTTTCACTTACACGGCGTCTAAACTGGTTTGGCACAGATAGTCTGGAAATTTCACTGAAACTGCCCCGTTTGATAGTATCAGGATCAACAATGTCCCGATTTAAGCTTTCTGCGCAATGCAATTCAAATGGTAGTTTGCTGTCGGGCTTTGAGCTGGGTGGGATGACCAGCCTTGCGGTTCCAGCAAACTTTCCAGTTCTTTTATGCACAAGCAATATAGAGAAGGCATAGGGATCGCATTCATCAATCTCCATTCCATTTGGACTGATGGGTTCCCATCCTAACTCTTGTGCATAAACAGTATGGCGAATTTTGTATGATTCATTTTTTAAGTCTTGTGTATCTGCTAACTTAATCTCAAAAAACTCGTCGAAATTTTCAGCCAATGATGCCGCCATTACTCCCTTCTCCAATATATTACTTGTGTAACAATGAACACGATAACTTCTGACGAACAGAACATCACCACTTTTTTACTGTCAAATATAACGATATTGTTCATTGTTTTAACTATAGCGTGAGCAGTATTGTGCGTGCCATTCTCTTATTTACTTTCACTTTCACTTTAACCTTAGTTGAGTTTGATAAAGCCGTCTAGACTCCTAGGTACAAACTGCCATGTTGTATTAGCCTGCCCAGTAGAAGCCTTCTTTTTGTCGGATAATGATATTGAAGACAACAGGTGACGAATTGGTCATATCCACCACAACAGTGTTGCCAGTTATTTTGCATGAAACAGCTCACGAGACATGTGCATCCACAGATGTGCTTATAAAGATAATCACATATTGCACTAAGGAGTCGATTTTTTATGGTTCTTTCAGGGGCAGAGACGTTCATTTACCAAAAAAGAAACAGATCATCTCAACACTTTTGAGACAAAAATATGACCACTAAACCAGGTATTCAGTCAGCATTCACTCGAAGACTAGGCTTTGACATGGGTGACGTGGGTCATATCTTAAAGCGTTTAACCACCCTTAATTTTTTTGGTAACATTAATACACATACAACACGGCTTGCATCTTTGTAATTTTTTACATATTAAAGAATGGGCAAAACTTTACTTCGCCCTTTAAAACCTTTCCGCTCTGAACATCATAATCTATTCAATTGCTTTACCAAACTTAACTTTATTACCTACATTTTGTAAACATTCAACGATATATTTAAAGACAATTCACCCTAGCACTTATTAAGAACACGTTTATACCCTATAATTCAGCGCTCAAAATAGGGTGTAGTAGCAAACGGGCGATAAAGTGAAAAACGTAGATGTAATAGTATTAGGCGCCGGTGCTGCTGGCTTATTTTGCGCAGCTCAAGCAGGTAAACGTGGCCGTAAAGTGGTGGTGCTCGACCATGCAAAACGCTTAGGGGGAAAGATCCTAATGTCTGGCGGAGGTCGCTGTAACTTCACTAACATGTACGCCAGTCATGAAAATTTTCTATGCGACAATCCGCATTTCTGCAAATCTGCTTTAAGCCGTTATACCCAGTGGGACTTTATTGGTTTGGTTGCCGAATACGGTATTGCTTATCATGAAAAAACCCTAGGCCAGTTGTTCTGTGACGACAGCGCCAAAGACATCTTAAACATGCTGCTATCCGAGTGCGATAAGTCAGGTGTTACTGTGACGAATCAGTGCGAAATACTCTCCGTTAAAAAAACTGACTCTGGATATGTACTGGATACAGCAAAAGGTGAATATCAATGCGAGTCCCTCGTCATAGCCACAGGTGGGTTGTCTATGCCGAAACTTGGGGCAAGCCCTTTTGGATACAAAGTGGCAGAGCAGTTTGGCTTAAGTGTCAGACCTACACGAGCAGGCTTAGTGCCCTTCACTTTGCACGAACAAGATAAAAAGGTGTTAGCTGAGCTGAGTGGCATTTCGTTAGTTGCGAACGCTAGCTGCAACAATACTCACTTTAACGAAAGTATCCTGTTTACGCATCGCGGCTTAAGTGGCCCAGCAGTATTACAAATATCTTCATTTTGGGAGCCAGGCCAAGCGGTTGAATTCGACTTATTTCCCAATGGCGATTTATTGGCTGATTTAGAGCAAGCGTTACAAAGTCAGCCAGATGTACAGCTAAGCACAGCCCTAGCTAATCATTACCCTAAACGTTATGTACTAGCGGCGCTGCCTTACTTGGGCATTGAAAATAAGCCCCTCAAACAATACCAAGGTAAACAACTAGAACAAGCAGCTCAGGCTTTTCACCAGTGGCAACTTAAACCCAATGGCACCGAAGGTTATCGCACAGCAGAACTGACCCTAGGCGGCGTAGACACCGACCAACTCTCATCCAAAACCATGATGGCAAAAGAGGTTGAAGGGCTGTATTTTATTGGTGAAGTCGTAGATGTGACAGGTTGGTTAGGCGGCTATAATTTTCAATGGGCTTGGTCAAGCGGCTGGGTAGCTGGGCAGGTGGTGTAATTTGTTTTATTGGATGGTAAATGGAGACAATTTGATACACACATACCCTTTTTACCCGCAAGATAACTGAATATATTTTTGAACATAAATGGAGACAATTGGACTTCTCTTAGTCTTATAGACAAAGTATATTTGAATTTTCTTCTTCGAGCGTTGGTTTTAGTTTAATGCTTTCACAATGTTTTTATACACAGGAATCACCTGCACTAGTAATTGACTGGACTTATTGATTTTCAAAATAAAAAGCTTTGTCAATTTCGACCAAATCATAATCTGCAAATTCCAACTGATCTTCCCCCAATTTTATAGACACTTAGCTTGCCTGTGAATACATGATTTCATATTCATCTGGAGACACATGGCCAAGATGGCTATGCAGTCGAGTTCGATTGTAAAACACTTCTATGTAATCAA
>CAJQKX010000190.1 GCA_905479025.1 uncultured Paraglaciecola sp. | reverse complement strand
GCACAGCAATACTACGCCTGAGTTGCTGGGTTTAATGGGTGTAGCGAATATCACTATTGAAGAGTCTGAGTATGGCGCCTTGTATATAGTGCAAAACGATGGTCTGGAACTCAGTTCTCGCAGTGTAGATATTCCCCCCAAATAGTCTTAACCTTTAAGCAGAGAACGTTAAGATCCCCATGTTGTTTTTGCACGGTGCAGATGACCGAGTGGAAGACGTGGAGCAAAGCCGGATGATGGTCGACGGATTACAAGGCTTAGATAAGCCCGTTGAATATGTTGAATTTGAAAACGGTGATCATTATTTATCTATCTATTCAAAGAAATAGGCATGCTGCTTTTAAAGCAATGGAAACGTTCTTAAAAACATACTTAGAAGAGTAGTTGTTTTTATAAGTAGCAACTTAAAGAATAAGCTAAAAATTCTAAGCGTTATCTATCGGTGGTGCTAGACTCCCCAGCCTTAAAATTCACTGGTCTTAGCATGTCATCCAATCACAATTCACTTTCTAGCAACACAAGTAGCATAACAAAGGTCGATATTGGCTTAGTTGAGTTTGTGACGCTAATGGCATTGATGACGTCTTTGGTCGCTTTGAGTATAGATGCTGTGTTGCCTGCACTGTCTCAAATTGGTGCTGACTTAAATATTACTGAAGCTAGGCAAACCCATTTAATTGTGTCGCTATTCTTTATCGGTATGGCTTGTGGACAGCTTTATTACGGGCCTTTGTCTGATAGTAAGGGCAGACGTTATGCCATTATTTCTGGTCTGATTGTTTTTGCTGTTGGGTCATTAGTGTGTATGTATGCAGAGTCGTTAGAGGTAATGTTAGTTGGCCGTATTATTCAAGCCTTTGGTGTCTCAGGGCCAAGGATTGCCACTTTAGCGGTGATTCGAGATAAATATGAAGGTGAAGCCATGGCCAGAGTCATGTCTTTTATTATGATGGTGTTTATCTTGGTGCCTATGCTGGCACCTATTTTTGGGCAAACCATCTTGTTTTGGTTTTCATGGCAGCATATTTTTTCATCATTTTTGATTTATGGATCATTGATTGGTTTATGGTTTTTTATTCGCCAGCCAGAAACCTTGCCTAGGGAAAAGCGTTTGCCTTTCAGTTGGTCGCAATTATGGATTTCAAGTAAGTTTATCCTGACACATAAGTTAGTCATGTTCTATACACTATCGTCTGGCACAATATTTGGTGCATTTTTAGCCTATATCAGCTCTTCTCAAACCCTGTTTCAACATATTTATGACACGGGTGAGTTGTTTCCTATGTATTTTGCTATGTTGGCATTTTCCATAGGGCTGGCGTCTTTTATTAATGGCACGTTAGTGATGCGTTTGGGTATGCGAAAGTTATGTACGTGGGCGATGTTTGGGTGGTTACTATTCTCTGCAGTGTTAACGGCTTCATGCTTGGTTTCTGGTGGGGTTCCACCTATGTGGCAATTTGTTTCTTTGCTGTTTTGTGCATTTTTTTGCATTGGCATTTTGTTTGGCAACATTAACGCTATGGCTATGCAACCTTTGGGTGCGATGGCAGGTTTAGGTGCCGCTATTATTGGCTCTATAAGCAGTATAACTTCTGTACTTACTGCTGTATTTGTAGGCAGTTTTATCAACTCTTCCATTACGCCAGTAGCAGTCGGTTTTTTAGGTTTTGGTTGTGTGTCGTTTGTATTATATTGGAAAGCAGATAAGCCTTAGTCTTGCTTATCTGCTTTTATATCCAGAAGTTTTTTATCTTTTATTCAGTGAAATGTGGTTATCTTTAAGTTGAGTCTATAGTTTGATTCTTATTCAACCTTTCCCTTTTCAACTTTCGGCGCTGTGTGTATGTTGAACCAATTCTTAGTGTCTATATATGGTTTTACATCCTGCGGCTCCCCAATTATTTTACTAAGCGTATATTTGGCTGGTGATTTTCCGAAATATCGACTTGTTTTGATGTTCTGAAGCCGTTTTAATTCTGTCATAACCAATGCCTTTTTCCCGCCTTTGATGTCCAGTGAATAGATGCTAATGATTTGACTTCCATCACATACACTTAAAAAAACCTTAGATTAAATACAAAAAAGCCCAGCCAAATTGGCTGGGCAAGGGGGCTTTTATCAAGCACCTTACGACAGAAATTGTTTCAAAAATTTGTCTTTAAAAATAATCTAAGCGGTTTCGACTATGGCTTTCATATCTGTCATGTAACCCCGTAGCTTAGCTCCTATGGTTTCAACCCCATGTTCTCTTATGGTTTTATTGATATCTACCAGTTTCTTGTTATCAACACTGTTAGAGGTGGTTGTATACGCTTTACCGATAAGGTCAGTGCCAATGCTAGGCATCAGTTTCTCTGCCAATAAAGGGATCGCCGCGTTAGCAAATAAGTAGTTACCGTATTCAGCGGTATCAGAAATAACAACGTTCATCTCATACAAACGCTTTCGAGCTATAGTGTTCGAAATAAGCGGCGTTTCATGCAAAGACTCGTAGTAGGCTGATTCGGGTAAAATACCTGCTTCAACCATCACATCAAAGGCTAATTCAACGCCTGATTTTATCATCGCCACTAAAAACACACCGTGGTCAAAATATTCCTGCTCGTCAATCACACCTTCAAATACTGGTGCATTTTCAAAACCACTTTCGCCAGTCTCTTCGCGCCATTTAAACAAGTTAGCATCGCCATTTGCCCAGTCTTCCATCATAGTGCGAGAAAATTCACCACTGATGATATCGTCTTGATGCTTGCCAAAAAGAGGCCTCAATAATTCAGTTAATTGCTCAGATAATTCAAAGGCCTTCACTTTTGCTGGGTTAGACAGCCTGTCCATCATATTGGTGACGCCACCAATTTTTAATGCTTCGGTGATCGTTTCTAAACCGTCTTGGATTAATTTACCTGCATAGCCTGCATCGATGCCATCGGCAATCATTTTTTCGTAGCCTAATACTGCCGCTACTTGTTGCATGCCACATAAAATGGTCTGTTCACCCATTAGGTCAGACTTTACTTCAGCAACAAAAGAAGACTCGAGTACACCGGCGCGGTCGCCGCCTGTAGCCGACGCTAATGCTTTAGCGATATCCCAGCCTTTACCTTGTGGGTCGTTTTCAGGATGCACTGCGATAAGAGTGGGCACACCAAATCCACGTTTGTATTCTTCACGTACTTCCGTACCTGGACATTTAGGTGCACACATGACAACCGTAATATCAGAACGAATTTGCTGACCTTCTTCAACAATGTTGAAGCCGTGTGAATAGCCAAGGGTAGCGCCTTGTTGCATAAGAGGCATAACCGCCTCTACTACACTTGAATGTTGCTTGTCGGGCGTTAGGTTATAAACCAAATCTGCAGTGGGGATAAGTTCTTGGTAAGTTCCCACAGTAAAACCGTTACCATCTGCACGTTGAAAAGAATCACGCTTTTCGTCAATAGCAGCTTGGCGCAACGCATAGGATATGTTCAAGCCTGAGTCACGCATGTTCAAACCTTGGTTTAAACCTTGTGCACCACAGCCGACGATGACAATTTTTTTGCCTTTAAGAAAATCACAACCAGTAGAAAACTCTGCACGTTGCATAAAACGACAACGACCAATTTGGTCCAGTTGCTGACGTAAAGATAATGTATTGAAATAATTTGCCATGTTTAAGACCCTATTTTTATTGAATGCAAGTTATCGCTGAACTTGCTGTAAATGGATAATAGGGGTAAACCCATGTTGTTTAAAATGATATATTTGCAATATAGTATTGTAAAATACGCAATATGGTTGAGGTTAGGGCATTTTATGGATATTCGAAGCTTAGAATTGTTTCAACATTTAGCCAGCAGTTTACATTTTGCTAAAACTGCAGAGTCGATGTTTGTGAGTCCTTCCACTTTAAGCCGTTGTATTCAAAGGCTTGAAGAGGAATGCGGTAGCACTTTGTTTGTTCGGGATAATCGTAAGGTCAAACTGACTGCTGCGGGCTCGAAACTTTTGGGGTTTTCGCAGCAAATTTTGACTGAATGGAAAAAAGTAAAGTGGGAGCTGCAACAAGAGCATCAGCAGTTGCAAGGTGAACTCAGTTTATTTTGTTCAGTCACGGCCAGTCAAAGTCATTTGCCTAGACTATTAGATAATTTTAGGCACAAATATCCCCAAGTGGAAATCAAATTGAGTACTGGCGATCCCGCTTTGTCGGTCAGTAAAGTCATGCAACAAGAGGTCGATGCTGCTATTGCTATTCATACGCCCGACTTTCCTGCCGAACTCGCATTCTTATCACTAGGTAAAATACCTTTACTGCTCATTGCTCCTAAAGACACTATGTTAAATCGCTTGGAGCAAGTTGACTGGCGGCGACACTCTTTTATTTTACCCGAGTCGGGTCCTTC
>CAJQKX010000189.1 GCA_905479025.1 uncultured Paraglaciecola sp. | reverse complement strand
ATCCCTTTAAAGAGTAAGAATAGAAAACCCTTGTCGCTTTTGGCTTCGGGGGTTTTTGCTTTCTGGCTTGTTCTTTTTTCTTCTAGTTGATTGGTTTTTTATAGCGTTTGGCGTATTGGTTTTAGCGGGGGCAACTTATCGAAGGAAAGGCTGTCTGTTTTCTGAAGAATTTTTACGGTGGTTTTTAAGGTTTTTTCATTGGTAGCAATAATCGGTTATGGCGGTGTTATCACCCAAAGGGATTTAAAATGAGAATATTAATATTGGTGGCTTATTTTTTTTGTTCGATAGTAATTTCGGCTGAAAATACGCAAGATGATGAAGTCATAATTATAAAAACATTACTGAAGCTAGGCGGGGTAAAGAATAACATTGAGCAGCTTGTAGAAAGTGCCCCAGATTCCTTTGCTACAAACTGGGTAAAAGAGACTCCATATTCGCTTGGTAAGCTGCAAGTTGATGAATATCGCGAAAATGTAAGATTGGCCTATGAAAAACATTGGTCATGGGAGAAGGTTGAGGCCAAGCTCATTCGAGCTTATCGGGGAACGCTAACGTATGATCAGTTAGTCACATATTTAAAAGTCATTCGAGGCGACCAACTTGGAAAGGAAGGTCAGAAAAAATGGGCGGCAATGCAAAAAGATATTGTATACCTTCAAGAGAATATTGATTTTCATTTAGGTACGTTAACCAAAGGAGTACTAAATGAACTTCACCATGCTGATTAAGTAACTGCAGCGGACTTGATAAGGCTCGTCTAGTGAGGGAGATAGAGTAGGGATATTTTTTGATCGACAGAATTATTTGGTTAATAAAAATTTCAAAGGGTCAGTACATTTGAAACCCTTGATTAAATTATGGTTTTTACACTAACCCCAAAACTCGGAATTTTTATTAGGAATAGGTATTACATATAAAGGCATATAAGAAATGGAAATTTTAATCTCGGTTTCTTCTCTTATCATTGCGCTTTGCGCCATTGGTTTGACAATTTGGCAGCTTAATATACAACGTGAGCACAACAAAATAAGTGTCAAACCGCATCTATTTAGGATGTCTAAGCGTGACAAGGTACATGGTGTCGCTAGGCTTCAGGTCGATCTTATAAACAATGGATTAGGGCCTGCATATATTGATAAGTTTCAAGTGTTTTATAAGAGTCAGTCCTGCGAGCCGGAAGCAGTAATTTCTGAGATGCTAGGGGCGCTCGCCGTGGACTCTTCGATTACTATTCTTGGTGACGATTACGCATTGGCACAAAAGGAATCTGTGACTCTCATGTCTGTTGTCTTTCCCGCAAAAGCCAAAGACGATATTGCTGCGGTTAGTGAAAGGATAGATAAGCTTGATCTATTAATTGAGTATTCATCAGCATATGAAAAAATGGAACCTCTGGATACTAGAGATGATAAATAAGAGAAGCAAACAGGCGAGAGGGTCAGTAGGAATATTTTTGGATCAAAATCGGAGTTGGTTAATATTCAATCCTTCTGACCTCCTTTCTCGCACAAAGAATGAACAAGTTAAGTAAGCGAGGTTTCGAAAGAAGTGCTCTTTGTTGATGCGTTTGGTGAAAGGGGGTTGTGATCGAAATTTTATATATTTTATTTGGATGGGTTTTAGGATTAGTGAGCCCAATAATTATTCAAAAAATACAATCTAAAAGGGATCAGAAAGTATTTTTATCTGCTTTAAAAAAAGAGCTAAATGAGCTTATCCTTAGGGTTTGTATGACTGGATATATTCTTGGTCAAAAATATGGGTGTATGGATAAAGAATATTTGATATATGTACAGAGAATATTTGATGAGTATGAAGGTGAAGAAAGAGTTGATAATGCGAAAAAAGTTATCAGTATTCTAATTGAGGCTGACGAAGAAATTTTTAAAAGTATGCTCGTAAAAATGAGGGCTCAAGAGGGAATGGCCCTAAGCCTTAAAACGTTTCCTACTTATCTATTAGATTCAAGTTCACAGCAATTAGCTAATCTACCATTATCAGTTCAACCTGATATTTACGCACTAAAAAATGCACTGCATATTTTTAATGAAGAAATATCATCCGCGAAAGAATATTTTTGGAAAACATTTGATTCTTCAGTTAACGATGAAAGTCATCAAGTTGTACTTAGTGAACTTGTATTGAAATACGAACTCCTACAAAAAATGAGCGTCAGGGTATGCCAAAAAATCGAGCCAATATTGAAAGTTTAGTAAGTTTTGGTTTCCGTAGGATCAAGCGCTAGCTCAGAACGCTTAAATTTTACCTTCGAAAAAAACATAGCGACGACCTTATGAGTCGCCGCTATCGCACTTTACTTCGCTGCTAATGCCATCGTCAAAGTCTGCAACGCATTCGCCGGCACAACCACCAACGCTTGCTGGCTACCTACTTGTAGCTGAGTCTCAATACTTTCTTTCGTTGTATTCAAAATCTGCACCGTCAACATACCTTCAGCATTAAGCGTTGCACTCGTATGCAAGGCATCTTCATCTAGATCATAAAGATATTTATCGGCTTGAACGGCGACATCACCCGGGCGAATGGTTT
>CAJQKX010000188.1 GCA_905479025.1 uncultured Paraglaciecola sp. | reverse complement strand
TATAGTGGTATGCCTCTGAGTATGCTTAGGCACTGTTCAAAAGATTTAAAGCTCGAGTGTGCCACAGGGGCATAAACCAACACCACCCAAGGTGTGATAACATGATATTTCACCATCAAACCAATTCCCCCTCGAATCCCATCCACATACTTGTTATATTCGTAGCCTGTAAAGAAGGTTTTGGGTTGATATTGCTTGCAATAATCACCCAAAATAATTGGGAATTTGGTGAAAATCCAAAACTGTACCCGCAACTGTAAACGTTGATAAAAACGTCAGTCAGATACCAGCCTTATACCACCTTGAAGTAGGTAATCTACTTCAAGGTATACTTTAAATTTTCGTGCGGGAACACACGGATAACATTTTATCTAGACAGTTATCATGCTGTTGTTTGATGTGTTTCCCTGCCCTCGCTATTTGAGTCAACATTTTGATAGTGAATGTTATTCTGATTATTGAATACAAGCGTGAGTGCCAGCCATCGCATGTCTAGCACCTGCTCCCTTATTGCCACCAATGTGAGCCTAAAAATAGGTCAACAACAGATTTTGTCTGATGTGTGCCTTAATCTAGGCGCAGGCAAAGTCATGGGTGTGCTGGGACCCAATGGGGCCGGTAAAACCAGCCTACTTAAAATGTTATCAGGGCAATTAGCGAGTCATCATAGTGTCAGTTGGAATAATAAAACCCTGACAGATTACGATCCTATGTCTTTGGCAAAACAAATCTCAGTAGTGAATCAACTTAACGAAAGCGTCTTTGCTTTAGACCTATACCAGATAGTGCGCATGGGCCTGTTACCGCACAAATCATTACTCAGCAGACAAACACCCCATGACGACAAAAGCATCAGCGACGCCATATTCCGGGTAGGACTCGAAAACAAAGTTAAGCAAAGCTTTAATTCTTTATCTGGCGGTGAACAACAACGAGGTTTAATTGCCCGCGCCTTAGTGCAAAAAGCCGCACTTATCATCTTAGACGAGCCAGTTAATCATCTCGATATATATTATCAACATCAAGTGCTTAAGTTGCTGCGTTCCCTTGCTCACAAACTGAATATTACAGTAGTCATGAGCCTACATGACTTAAATTTAGCCGCCAATTATTGTGATCATCTTTGTTTGTTGGATGCAGGAAAAATGGTCGCACAAGGTTCACCGGAACAGGTGCTCACCTCACAACGCTTACAACAGGTGTTTAAAATACCATGCCAAATAAGGCATGAAGTTAACAATGCAGCATTTCGGGTGGACTTTTACCCACCTGATGAAGTTGAAACAGATATCATGTCTGCTGCTAAGGGCTGTGACACGTGAACAAAAAATGGATGTTTTTATGTTTACTGGTTATCGCCTCACCTATTGGCGCTTTGTTTTTTGGCGCCGCAGATTTTTCCAGTACACAACTTGTGCAATGTATCACCCAAGGTTGCCAAGATCCCGTGAACAGCATGATTTTTTGGGAAATCCGAGCGCCAAGAGTATTTGTGGGATTTTTGGTAGGCGCAGGGTTAGCGGTAGCGGGCGCTACATTACAAAATATTACCCGCAATGGTTTAGCCGACCCCTATTTATTTGGAGTGGTATCAGGAGCCGGATTAGGTGACAGCATTGCCACCTTGTTATTTGATAGCAAGGTAGCTGAGCAAATTGGGCTGCTAGAAATGTTCCCTAATCTATCTTTTTCATTGGCCCTTCCCTTTGCAGCATTTTTAGGTGCGTTGTTTTCGGTGTTTTTAGTGCAGATTTTGGCGTCGAAAACCTTTGGCAGTAAAACTGAACATATGCTGCTCGCAGGCATAGCTGTGTCTTTTATGCTCAGTGCACTGAGTCATTTTTTATTGTTTTTGGGTGAACCTTTTGCTGCCAACAAAGTGATATTTTGGCTAATGGGCAGCCTCGCCCGAGTAGAGTCTTGGTATGCCTGGGTAATGCTGCCGGTTGTAGTGGTGAGCGTGGCAATATTACTACTTTATGGCAGGCATATGGACGCACTATTAATTGGGGATGAGAACGCTAAAACACTTGGCGTACAGGTCACCCGTTTACGGATTTTATCCCTGGCAATTTGTGCCGCACTCACCGCCTGCATTGTGTCTTATTGTGGGGGTATAGGTTTTGTTGGTTTGATGATCCCGCATATTGTTAGAACATGGTTGGGTGTCACCAGCCGTATTGTTACCCTCGGCTGCGTGTTACTCGGAGGATGTTTTATGGTGTGGGTTGATGTGTTGGCTCGTGTGGCATTGCCTAATCAAGAAATTCCCATAGGCATTATTACTTCAGCTATTGGCAGTGTGTTTTTTCTCATCGTGATGAGCCAAAGACGCAGTTAAAAATCAATTAACAAGGTATTCCAAATATTATGCAGACTCATCAACTTCCGGTTTTTACATCTAAATATTGGAATATCCCACAGCTAGATCAGGCGAAGCTTGCTGACATACAAGTTCACATCGACACGAAAACCAAACCCATTGGCGCCTTAGGTCAACTTGAAACCATCGCTAAAAGGTTAAGCCTGACTCAAGGCTATCATTCAGGCAATTACCAATATATTGAGATCATCCACCCCACCATTATGATTTTTGCAGCCGACCACGGCATTGCTCAAAACGGTGTGAGTATTGCGCCCAGTGAAGTGACAAGGCAAATGGTGGCAAACTTTTTAGCGGGCGGCGCTGCCATTAATTGTTTTTGTGACAGTTTAAATATACACCTAAGCGTGATTGATGCGGGCATGTTACACCCAGTAGAAACACCCCATCCTATGTTAATTAATCAGTCTATTGTACCGGGTACCGCTGACTTTTCTATCAAACCCGCCATGACCCATGTTCAAGCTGAACAATGTTTATTAATGGGTCAACAAGCCGCTGTACAACAATTACAAACAGGCACTAACGTCCTGGGTTTTGGCGAGATGGGCATTGGCAATACAAGTGCCGCATCTGCACTGCTGAGTGTGTTAACAGGTTTACCCGCCCAGCAAACCACGGGGATTGGAACAGGTATTACATCACAACAATTAATGAAAAAAATCCGCCTTATTAACCTTGCACAACAGCGAGTCCAAGGACAATATGCAACTGACCGGTTAAGCGCACAATCTGCATTAGTCGAAGTCGGCGGCTTTGAAATTGGGCAAATAGTGGGGGCGATGTTAGCCACCGCGAGTGCAGGTAAAACCATATTAGTTGATGGCTTTATTGTATCGGTTGCGGCTTTAATAGCCACTCGCATCTCGCCACAAGCACAACAATTTATGCTGTTTGCTCATTGTTCTGCAGAAAACGCTCATCAGCTATTGCTCAAAGAGCTCAATGCAACACCATTGTTGGATTTAGGGTTACGATTAGGATGATTAAAGGGTTTTTCAATAAATTCGAAAGCACCAGCTTTTAAAGCTTTGATTGCCATTTCAACATTCGCATGCCCTGTAATTATTATAACTGGAATATTTTTATCCTTTGTTTTGATGTGTGAT
>CAJQKX010000187.1 GCA_905479025.1 uncultured Paraglaciecola sp. | reverse complement strand
TTATTTTGACCCGCAGCTGTATCATATCATTTTGTTTGATCAACGAGGCTGTGGACGCTCTCGTCCTTATGGCGCTTTAGCACAAAATACAACTGCAAATATTATCCAAGACATAGAGTCAATAAGACAACATCTTGGCATTAAAAAGTGGTTGGTTTTTGGTGGATCTTGGGGAGCTACACTAGGTTTATATTATGCGCAGCACTTTTCTGAGTATGTTTCTGGCTTGATATTACGAGGCGTGTTCCTTGCGCGTAGGCAAGATATTGATTGGGTTTATAGCGAAAACGGTGCGGCGAAATTTTTTCCTGACGCTTGGAATAACATAGTCGCAGACCTGCCTCTTTCGCAACAATCTCACCCGCTACCTGCAATATATCAACAACTCACCAGTAATAATATTAAGGTATCAAACGCTATTTTTAATAAATTACAACACTGGGAGGCAAGCCTGATTAATTGGCAGGATTTGGTGATTCTTGAAGCAAGCTCAATCAAAGAAGACGCCAAAGCTGCTGCTATTATTCAGCTATATTATTCAATGAATCAATGTTTTATTGCAAAACAACCTGTTCTTAAATACATTGATAAGATTCGGCATATTCCAACAAAAATTATTCATGGTCGTTATGATATGGTGTGCCCTGTTGAGCAAGCATGGCAATTAAAAAAACACTGGCCTGAAGCTGAATTATCAGTGATTGAAATGGCGGGGCATGTTGCAAGTGAACCAAAAATCATCGATGCCTTAATAAATGCCACTAACAATTTTGCAAAAAGCTTTAAATAAAGTGTAATAAAACTTACAAATTAGCCACTAAGTTGTTGCTATTAGAATATTAGTCAATAGCGTTGGTTTTCATGCTGTCTTTATAACAACCCCCGTTAAGCTTTATCCAAAGTAACAATGACAAACAACCTATCGATTATTTCTTCTTTATTTTAATAAGATAATAATGAAAAATTCTCATTATTCGATTGAAATATAATTTAAATGACTATAAGTTCAAATGGCTTTTGTAGTATTCTTGTTTTCGGAGTACAGATAACATCAGTAAAAATTAAGAAATACCCAAAACATTGTTAGTAACCATCGAGGATAAATTATGTGGACGAAGCCAAACTTTGAAGAAATGCGTTTAGGATTTGAAGTCACACTTTACATCAGTAATCGTTAATTTTTTAAATTATCAAGAATACATTACCTCAGGTTTATCAATAACCGAAAATACTGAGGTAATTGATCATCACTTGTTAATCCCTTTCTTTCCGTTTGTCTTGATTTCGAGGCACATATGAAAATTTTAGTGTTAGGCTCTGCTGCTGGTGGCGGTTTTCCTCAGTGGAATTGTCACTGCGCAAATTGTAAAGGTTTACGTGAGGGAACAATTAAGGCAACAGCACGTACACAATCATCTATCGCTGTCAGTGTTAATGGTAACGACTGGGTATTAATTAATGCCTCGCCCGATATTCGTGAGCAAATCAATCAATCTCCACAACTTTGGCCTGAGCAAGGTAGTCGTGGCACTAAAATTCGTGCGGCTATTTTAACAGACAGCCAAATAGACCATACCACAGGGCTACTAACCCTGCGTGAAGGGCTGCCGCTTGATGTTTATTGCAGTGATGTTGTGTATGAAGACTTATCAACTGTTTACCCATTGTTTAACGTATTAGAAAATTGGCATGGTGGACTCAAATTCAGCAAAATTGACACCGAACAAAAACAACCTTTTAGTGTAAAGGGGGTGGAGGGTATTGATTTTGTTCCTGTCATTATTGAATCAAATGCTCCGCCTTATTCTCGGTATCGCGATAAAGTGATTGCAGGCAACAATATAGGCTTAAAAATCATTGATAAAAGTACAGGTAAGTATTTATTTTATTTACCCGGCATCGTTGAAAGTACTGAGGAAGTGGAACACATATTATGCAAGGCAAGTTGCGTACTGATTGATGGTACATTATGGCTTGATGATGAAATGATTGCTCAAGGTGTAGGGACTAAATTAGGCTCAGAGATGGGGCATATGCCTGTCAATGGTGACTATGGAACTGTGGCTTTACTGAATAAGTTTACGATAGATAGAAAGATCCTAATACACATTAATAACACCAATCCCATTTTGAATGAAGAATCTGCTCAGCATCAATTTGTTTTAGACAATGGTGTTGAAATTGCCACTGATGGCATGGAAATAACGATTTAACCTCACTTTTATTTAACCTCACTTATAGGCTCCCTTTTTATGCAGGCTTGGACCAGAGAACAGTTTGAACATAAGCTTAGAGACAAAGGTCAGTTGTACCATATTCACCATCCTTTCCATATTGCGATGCATAGTGGTGATTGTAGTAAGGAAGAGATTAAAGGATGGGTGGCTAATCGTTTTTATTATCAAGCAAATATACCGATTAAAGACGCTGCCATTATGGCAAATTGCCGCGATATGGAAACTAGGCGTTTGTGGGTTCAACGGATCATAGATCACGATGGTAGCGTGGGTGAAAAGACCTTAGGCGGTATTGAAGCGTGGTTACGTTTAGGTGAGGCGGTGGGTTTAAACAGGCAAGACTTATTAGATGAAAAATTTGTTCTCCCTGGGGTCCGTTTTGCCGTAGATGCCTATGTTAATTTTGCTCGCAGCGCTACTTGGCAACAAGCTGCCTGTTCATCATTAACAGAAATGTTTGCGCCCGAAATACATCGAAGCCGTCTTGATAGTTGGCCGCATAATTACCCATGGATAAAACCCGAAGGGTTAAATTATTTTCAAATGCGTTTGTCACAAGCTCGCCGTGATGTAAATCATGGCTTACAAATAACTTTAGACCATTTTACTAGCCGCGAAGCCCAACACGATGCGTTAAATATTTTGCAGTTTAAACTGGATATTTTATGGAGCATGTTAGATTCAATGACATTGGCATATCAACAAGACAGAGCACCGTATCAAGCGATACTGGGTCAAGAGGCAATCATTAACCCTATTTATCACAAAGGTATCTTGAAGTGACTACAGTAACAATGACACAGTTAACGATTCCATCACTTAATCCGATGTTTCGCTTTCAGTGGGAGAAAGCACAAAACTGTTTTGTTTTACTATTTCCAGAAGGCATGGTCAAACTCAATGGCGGTGCGGGCGAAATAATGCAGCTTATTGATGGAAAAACAAACCTTCAGCAGATTACTGAGACACTGCAAACTAAATTTCCGGATGCTGATAATTTAGCGCCCGATGTGATTGAATTTATCACTACTGCCATCGAGAAAAAATGGCTTTATCATGACTAAACAAGCTTCCACCAACTTATCGAAGCAAGGCGAGCCAGCGGTAGTTGGTCCACCGCTTTGGTTGCTCGCTGAGCTAACTTATGATTGCCCGTTACATTGCCCTTATTGCTCAAATCCAACTCAGGTAAGCGAAACGAAAAATGAATTAAGTACACAACAGTGGTGTCAAGTATTTAGCCAAGCAAGAGAGTTGGGAGCGGTACAACTGGGATTTTCGGGGGGGGAGCCCTTATTACGCAAAGACTTAGAAGTATTAGTCAAGCACTCCAGAGATCTGGGCTTTTATACCAATTTAATTACCTCTGGTATTGGATTAACCGAAAAACGTATCGCTAGGCTTAAAGAAGCGGGTTTAGACCATATCCAAATAAGTTTTCAAGGTGCTGATCCTGAGTTGAATGATGCGATTGCTGGTCGCGGCAATGCTTACCAGCATAAATTTGATATGGCTAAATCGATTAAATCTCAAGGTTATCCTATGGTGCTTAACTTTGTATTATCCAAGCAAAATCTCGAACAAATTGCTGATATTATGCGCTTAAGCTGTGAGCTAAACGCTGATTATGTCGAATTGGCAAGCGCACAATACTATGGTTGGGCGTATGAAAACCGTGATCATTTATTACCCTCTCAAAATCAGCTAGTTGAGGCTGAGCGTGTTGTTAATGAATTCAGAAATAAACAACAAGGCAAAGGACCACATTTTATTTTTGTTACGCCTGATTATTTTGAAACACGCCCAAAAGCGTGTATGAATGGCTGGGGATCAACCTTTTTAACGGTTACTCCAGATGGCTCCGCTTTACCTTGTCACGGCGCAAAAATGCTACCACTGACTTTTCCCAACATTAAAAAAAAATCGATTGCTGATATATGGCAACAAGATTTTTCTTTCGATTATTTTCGCGGGGATGAGTGGATGCCACAACCGTGTAAAGGGTGTGATGAAAAAGAAAAAGACTTCGGTGGCTGTCGTTGTCAGGCCTTTATGATGACCGGCGATATGCATAAAACGGATCCCGTGTGCAGTAAGTCTGAAGATCACCATCTAATTCAACAGGCTATTGCAAGTGCAACGAAACCATCAAAAGAAATAGTCAAGCGAGTTAATCAAAATGCAATGAAGTTCGCCAAATATAATGAGTTAAACATTGCACGTATAAAAATATGAACTCGGCTTCACCATTGACGCAAGATATCTACATCCACATCAATGGTTTAAGACATATTAACATTGTCGATGATACGAGTTTTAGCGCAGTTTTTGTGGTGAATACTCCCATATTTGACAATAGTGGTGTTGCTCATGGCGTAGAACATATGGTTTTTCGTCGTAGTGTTGCATTTCCAAAACCAGAAACTTTATTTCAATTGACCTCACTTACTGATGCCAAAATTAATGCTTCAACTTTGACCGATACCACTTATTTTCATTGTGAAAGCCAAAATGCTGATACCTTTATATTGGCTATTAATTATCTACTCAATGGCTTATTTAATCCTATTTTCGATACTCAAGATATGCATTGTGAAATTCATGATGGCAATAATAAAGGGGTTATTTATCGGGAATTGATTGGCATAGAACACGCGACTAACCTGGGGGCTAAAAGTCATGCAAACAACACCCAAGATGATTTTTGTTATGGAGGTATTAGCACATCAATTGGTGATTTAACCGTTACCGACTTAAAGATGTTTCATCAGCGTTTTTACCAAGCAACTAATATCACCTTAGTTACCGCTAATGCAGATATGGAACAAATATCAAACTTAGTCGAATTATTACCGAAAAAGAAACTATCTAAACAGAAAAAGGTCGCGTTATATAAACACAAAAATTCGTCACAACAGCATGCAAGTTTAGAGTTTCAGCAGACAAAGTATTCTGAAGCCATCAACAAGCTCATTCATGTGTATCACTTGTGGCTGCAACAGCCACACCTTCAAAAAGTGGCTAATTACAGAGATATTAAAAGTGCTGATAAACCATTAACAAGCAATCCAGACACCTTACCCGTTATTTCCCAAAGTGACTTAATTGTGCCCTTAGTTATCTTATCTGACAGATTAACAAAAGGGGCTGTGGATGGTAAACCGATTAATGTTGCTATTAAATCTTCATCAAAAATACAGTTACTCCCTCAAATTTTTAGCAAACTATGCCAACAAGCTAAAAGACAATTATCTATCAATGAATTAAATGTACATAAAAATGATATCTTCGTAACTGATGAGCGTAATACTTTGTGGCTAACGAATATTGAAGCTACTGAACACATACTCGCTAACATCGCTAGCTACATTATTAATGCATACCCAAAATTTTTAACACCTCGTTGCCAAGGTTTTTGTTACGCTACCCAAGCACTAACGATTGAGGATTCAGCTTACCTCGCGATATTCAGTGCGTTTGATATTTACCCTACCTCTCGATTAAAAAATGTTTTGTTTTGCTTAGAAAGTTTAAGTGAAGATAGCCATTTTATTAGTATGAGTTTAGCGCTGGCTAAAATTAAATATTGCCAAAGGTACCAATCAAATAATAGCCAAATAGTGAACATCACCCCCACCGATATATCCGCCTATTTACAAATGTTAAGTAGAAGAAGCCTATTATAACTGAGCAAACACTGTTTAATTTTAGTGTTTTGGTGAGAAATAAGTTTGTGTATGGAAGTTGGCCACCGCCTCCATCACGATAATAAATTGCCGTAACTCGATTGCTTAGGTTAGAGTAATGCTATGAAAGGGTATTGGCCTTTTTTATATTTAAAGTTTAGATCTCAATTTACACTGGTTCTGATGTCTGCTCTTGGCAGATAGCAGAATGGAAGTTTAACAAGGAATAGGCATGAAAAATTTATTTGATGTAGTTGGGAAGGTCGCTTTAGTGACCGGTGGCTCGAGCGGTATCGGAGAGATGATGGCGCAGGGGCTGCTTGAGAACGGTGCCAAAGTTTATATCACAGCACGCAAGGTGGGGCAGTTGGAAGCGGCAGCAAAGGAACTCTCAGCGTTCGGTCAGTGTATTGCCATTCCGTCTGATTTGTCCTCTGTTTCAGGGATTGAAGAATTTGTTGCCGATTTCAGCAAGCATGAAAAGCAAATCGATATTCTGATCAATAATGCTGGCGCTGTCTGGGCTGCCCCGTTTGACGCTTTCCCAGAAAACGGCTGGGATAAAATCATGGATATCAACATCAAATCGATGTTTTTTATGACACAGAAATGCCTACCGCTGTTGAAAGTGGGAGGGACAACCGATGATCCATCACGTGTCGTCAATATCTGTTCCATCAATGGCATTCGTAACTCTGGCATGCCAACTTATTCTTATA
>CAJQKX010000186.1 GCA_905479025.1 uncultured Paraglaciecola sp. | reverse complement strand
CCCAAATTACCTTGTAACATCAAAAAGTTGGTTATCAGCTGAACATTAGCTACTGCATTTTTATGTTGGGTCATACCCATAGCCCAACAACAGATGGTCTTTTTTGAGCCACAAGCAATATCTGCAGCTTGATTAATTTGGCTCTGAGTTAATCCACTATGCTTTTCAATATCAGCCCAAGAGGTGTCTAAGATATCCTGTTTAAAAGCAGTAAAACCATGGCAATATTCTGCAATAAACTGATGATCTAACACTTTCTTCCCAGCATCATCTCTTGTTATTAAAGCTTTACATAATCCTTTTAGAAAAGGCACATCACCATTTATTTTTACCGGTAAGTACAAATCTCTTAATGCCGTTCCAGCACCAATCACCCCTTCTACTTCTTGAGGGTTTTTAAAACGCTGTAAACCCGCTTCATCCAACGGATTAATAGCGACAATTTTGGCACCTTGGCGTTTAGCTGCTTGTAATGAAGTCAGCATACGTGGATGGTTTGAACCAGGGTTTTGCCCAAAAATAAAAATGGCTTCGCTATTTTCTAGGTCGTGTAAGGACACAGTACCTTTGCCCACACCAATGGTTTCTGTTAATCCAACACCACTGGATTCATGACACATATTTGAACAATCAGGTAGATTATTAGTTCCAAACTGGCGCACAAATAACTGGTATAAAAATGCAGCTTCATTACTTGTGCGCCCTGAAGTATAAAAAGCAGCTTGATTGGGCGAGTCGAGTTTAGTTAAGCTTTGTGAAATTAGATGAAATGCCTCTGACCAACTTATTGGTTGATAGTGGCTTGCCCCTTCGGCTAAAAATAAAGGTTCAACTAAACGACCTTGATCATTTAACCAACGATCAGACTTCTTTTTTAAGTTCTCAATACTGTGATTGGCAAAGAAATTAGCCGTTGCCCGCTTTAAGGTTGCCTCGTCAGCGACAGCTTTGGCACCATTTTCACAAAACTCAAAGGTTGAACGTTTTAACAAGGGATCAGGCCAAGCACAACCGGGGCAGTCAAAGCCTTCAATTTGATTTAGTTGAGTCAGTAATTTAGTGCCTCTGATAGGTCCGGCTTTAGCACTAACATTTTTATATGCTGACATAACAGCTGTTACACCTGCCGCCCAGTCTTTTTGATTGGTCACCTGCAAGTTTTTTACATCAATAGTATTTTTTGACATCTAAAATAACCCAAACTCATAAAAAGCAATATTGCCTTGCGACTAATATGATTAAGTCAATATTTACTGATCTTGCGGAGAAAAAAATTAATGCCCCAATACTTTTGCGGGATTAATTCTGGCGGCTTTTATTGCAGGATAAAGCGTGGCTAGAACACTTAATAATATGGCGATTGCAGCGGTAAGATACACTTCATTCCAGTTTAACTGTGAAGGTAAAAAATTGATAAAATAAACATCACCAGATAAAAATTGCACGCCTAATAAATCTTCGATAAAACGTGCAATAGCCGCCAAATTAACCGCCGTCAAAACGCCTAAGATTACACCTACTATTGTGCCAATCAAGCCATTGAATGTACCTTGCAACATGAACACTGAGATAACGAGGCTATTTTTTGCGCCCATACTTTTAAGCATGGCAATTTCACTTTGTTTTTCGTTTACCGCCATCACCAGAGTCGACACTATGTTGAAACATGCAACAGCAATAACCAAACTTAATGCGATATAAACCACTGCCCGTACCAGCTGAATGTCTTGATAGAGATTACCATCGTTAATAGTCCAATCAGACATATATACTTCAGATGTTAGTTCATAGCCAATTTCACGGGTTAATTCCTGAGCGACAAAAGCATCGCGATACCTTAAACGAATGCCCTGTGCACCATGCTTAATATTTTGTGCCTGTGCAGCTAAGGACATGTGCATATAGCCAATATGATTACTGAGTTCGCCGCCCATATCTAAACTCGCTATAATATTAAGTCGTAACGTTTTTGGCGCACTTAAAGTCCAATCTTCCGTTAACTGAGGCAATAAAATCTGCACTTTATCACCGACCACCAAACCTAACTTTTGCATAATGCCTATGCCAAGCATAGTGGCACTTTCATCTGTTTTGAATTGCTGCCACTGCTCTGTTGTCACTAAACTTGGTATGACCCCATCCGCGGCGTAAAGAGGATCTAAAGCCGTCATTTCCACAGCCTTCATGTGATTGCCTTTTTGCAACATACCTGTAGCTTTAACGTAGGGTTCAACAAAGACCACTTCAGGGTGAAGTTTTAAAGCATCTACTTGCAAAGGCCAGTTTTTAATACCATTTGCATAAACTGATTTAAACTCTGCATGGGGAATAACAGACAATAATCGGTCTTTTAATTCTTTTTCAAAACCGTTCATTACCGACAACAATAAAATAAGCACAAAACACCCCAAGCCAATACCAAAGGTTGAAGAAGCGGAAATAAAGGAAATAAAACCGTTTTGACGTTTATTTGTACGAAAACGCCAAGCCAGCAACCAAACTAGACGCACTAAATTTGACTCGCCACAGATTGGGCAGGTGCATCAGTCAAACAGCCATCGACTAAGTATAAAGAGCGATCTAATCTGTTTGCTAATTGAGTATCGTGAGTTACCACTACAAAACTGGTTTGCATTTGCTCGCGTAAGTCACTGAGTAACTGATATATACTTTCACCAGTTTTTTGATCTAAATTCCCTGTCGGTTCGTCAGCAAGTATCAACTTAGGTTGGGTTACCAAGGCTCTGGCAATTGCCACACGTTGACGCTCGCCACCAGATAATTCAGCAGGTTTATGCGTGTACCTATGCGACAATCCAACCTTGTCTAACATGGCCATCGCCAGTTCATGTGCTTTTTTTATGGGTTCTTTGGCTATTAATAAAGGCATAGCAACGTTTTCTAACGCATTAAACTCGGGTAATAAATGATGGAATTGATAAACAAATCCAAGGGATTGATTTCGAAATTGAGCTTGTTGGTTGCTACTAAACGAAAAGATATCTTGTTGTTCAAACGTTACTTGGCCTGATGTCGGTTTATCCAAAGCGCCTAGCAAGTGCAGTAGTGTACTTTTACCAGAGCCTGAACTTCCTACAATGGCAACTTGCTCGGCTTTATTAATAAAGAAGTTGATGTTTTTAAGCACCTTAACGTTATTTTCACCATCGTTGTATTCTTTACTTAGATTGGTACATCTGAGTAACTCACTCATAATCAGCACATTTCCCTAGTTTGAATTTGAACTGTTTGTTTTCTGGTACATGCGCAGACGTTTCTTTTCCCGTCTTTTAGCCAATATTCTTGCTAATTTTCGCATACTTACCACTTGGTCACTTTCATCAATGATATCAATACCAAACAAGCTCTCAACTAAATCCTCAACCGTTAATACTCCTTCTAAACCCCCGTATTCATCTACGATAAGTAACATGTTTCCTCGTTGTGAGTGCAAAGGCGCAAATGCATTGGCTAATGACATACTGCTTAATATAGTGACCATGTTCTTTTGGAAAGTTTTGAGCTCTCGATCTTTATTGTCACGGGTATACGCTAATAATAAATCTGACTTTAACACATAGCCGGTAATTTTCTCTGGCTCACCATCTTCATAGATAGGTATCCGTGAAAATGACACATCTGCGTGGTGATCTAAAAACTGTTTAACGGACATGGTATCAGGTAACGAAAAAACGACGGTTCTATGAGTCATTGCTTGGCGAACTTTAACTTGCTTTAAACTAAGTAAGTTCTGCATCACTGTCGCCTCGCTTGCAGCAATTTGACCTTCTTCAAAAGACAATGCGGTCATGGCGTACAATTCATCTCTATTCAAACCACTAAGAGGCGACTCGTCCTGAAGTTTAGATGTCATTTTCTGGGCCATTTGAACAAAGGGCCACAAAACAATGATTAAATACTTTAAAAAATAAGCTGTAGCTGGTGCAAGTTTGCGCCAATAGGTTGCTCCAAGAGTCTTCGGTATGATTTCTGAGAATACCAATATCAATAAAGTCAATACAGCCGAGGCAATCCCAAGGTAAGCATCA
>CAJQKX010000185.1 GCA_905479025.1 uncultured Paraglaciecola sp. | reverse complement strand
GCAATGAAGGGCGCTCATCCGGTCGTGAACTATGGAATAAATTAATATTAAATAAGCGTTCAATAGTTGTTCCACCTGTTTTGGGAATATGAAGGAAAATTATCTTTTTTTTATCATTGTATGGCATTTTCAACCTCAAAAATTCTAACACCGTGCAGTGCAGCATCAATTGTATCCATAATTTGAGCGGCTTGTTAAGTAATCATTTTTTAATGGATGAGTCGGTTGCAATTGCCAGATAAACCATACTTCTAGGTCAATTATCGTGAACATCCCTTTTCTTTTTTAGCTATGTTCATGCATGATTATATTTGAAAAAACTTAAATCAATAGCTTATATTATTTTAAATACACATTTACGTGTAAATATAATCATGACTTTTGAGAGAGCATACGGTAAGGATCCGCTAGTTTAGAAACAAAATAAGTATCAACTACTTCCCCTTTGTTTGTTACTGGATAAACAACTTTAGTGATTTGATTATCAACAGCAGGTTGAATTTCAGTCTTTTTTTCAGCGACTGAGGTTTCTGATTCGGAAGAACAAGATGCTAATAGTCCTACCAGTGCAATTACAGCAATTTTTTTCATGTTGTAGTGTCTCTTTGTTTAAAAAATAGTTTTTTGATTCTCAATTTTCATTCTAATTTTTTGCAATCTATTAGTGATTTTTGTGTAACGATTGAGTCTTTTAAAAAAACAGCACTCTGGGTCGGCTTTCAAAGCCGCGCTTCCACCAGGCGAACAGGAAAACCAGGAGTGCGGCGCTTTCTGCCATTCGCCGCGCACCGCAACTGGGACAAAAACCTCTGCGTTTACAACTGAATGCAACTAGGTGTTCATGATGACAATCTTCACAACGTACTCGCAAAAACCCATATTCCAAACGACCGCACATACTTGGGCAAATATTTATCTTGTTGCCCCATATGGCTCAGAAACTGCGGGTAATATTTTTCAATAATTTGATAAAGAAGGGTCTGCTCTGGTTTATGACGTTCATACTTTACCGTTCCCTCTCTTCTGGCATCCTTGATAAGTGACATAGCTCACCCAGAATGCTGTTGTTTCATACAGTACAGGTGTGTTTTTTTATTGTTGGTATGCTGGCCCTTTATAGCGCAAATATAAGGGCATTAAAGGTTGAAAAACTAATTAGCCCACCGACCACTTCTCGCCGTTTTAATGTCGTCAGGGGTTCTGCGTACAATAAAATACCGCTCTTTGAGGTATTCGTTGTGCGCGGCCATGTTAATTTCACGGGTATCTCTGCTCGGAATGGTAGCATTTAAGCCCAATTTTTCTTTAAGTGCTGTGACAATAGCGGTAGATATTTCGTCATGTACCGCAAAAATGTCAAGCATATCTCTGTCGTAGGTGGCTGACCACAGATGTTTATCACTTGCCGCTTCGATTAACTGTGCGGTAATTCTTATTTTGCTACCTGAGCGCCTAACGCTACCCTCAAGTCTATTGTCGACCTCCCGCTCTTCAGCCTTTGCCTTTAAAGGCAAAGGCTGAAGAGCGGGAGGTCACGTGAAATGTTGGCACCTGTGCCAGCACGTTGAGTATTTTTTCAGAGGTACCGGCTGAGAAATATTCTTGTTCGCTATCTGATGACATATTCACAAAGGGCAATACTGCAATGGAGGCATCCGGCACCGCCTTTGTTGTTAATTTGCAAATTATGGAACAATAGCTCTTACAAAAAATGGGATGTCTGGTGCTTACAGTTGCGTTATAATCAGTGCTAGATAATTCTATAATAACAAAGTTGAGCATATCTTTGTCCCACATGAGAAACTGCGAACGTTGCTGTGATTCATACTTTTGCAACTATTCAGGCAACCTGTGGGATCATTGTCCTGCTTGCCGTCGCAGCATGTTGGACTTGCAAGACCGTCGGCATTATGATGCCTTGCAACAACAGCTACAGTACGCATATGGCTGGGGCTTTAATATAGAATATGACGTTGCCCAATATGATTATATTCTAAACGAAGATGGCAGCCTTACATATAGTTGTAGGCCTAGTCATATTTATCACGCCCAAGTAAGGCAGTTGATAATTGATGGCTTTCTTGCCCGAATCGCCCAAGAATATATTGAGGGTGCTACGTCGCAGTATATGCTTGATATGGCTTACGGCGCTGGAGTTGATGAAGCCTGCCACTCATCTTTTTTTATTCGTCATGAAACAAAAGGATTTACCTTCACTTATAGAGCGGAACCGAAAGTGCATTTTGTCTTTAACGATGCTGGAGAAGTTATTTCTATGATTTATCCGCCATTTCAAGATGTGGCTATGAAAGCAGCATATAGAAGAGGATGCGCGGATTATATCAAATTAAATTCAGAAGTATGCCATACCCTTGCTGAACAGCATCAAAAAAAGGCGCTTTTAGCTAAGACTGCTGAAAAGATACGTGAGCAATATTGGGTTAATGAAGATGCTATAAAGTATTTCACTCGATTAAAATACGTCATTTACGTACCTTGGACTGCAATTTACTTCATGGCGTTAGCAGGGGTGGTATTCATGTTACCACATGACGTTTCAGAGGGCTGGTGGCCTGAAGCATGGCGAGCAATTCAAAAGATATTTTTCTTCATAATTACTTATTTAGTAATGACTTTACCTTCAAATGTCATTAACAGCTGGATTAAAGACGCAAACAACGACCTCACTTTAAAAAAACAAGAAGAGCTACTGGCTATTAATGCCGAAGGTAAATATGTGGATTTTGATCATCTTGACGAACTATCCCCAATGCCATTGGATGAAGAGATTAATTCAAAAAAAGAAAATAAAACACTCGTTTTGGTACGTGATATCGCTATCGTATTTGGCGGACTAGAAATTGCAGTTTATATTTACGTTGAGTATGTTTCTCCGTTTGTTTTTCAGTCGCTGCTTAAATAACATTTATAAAAATGGCAATTCAACCACTATTAATGGCTAAGTGTTAAATATGAGGTTAAGCGAATAATGGGTAATTCGTTTTATTTACACTAAGAAAATGACTACGAATAACCCGCAGTCGATCTTTATGTACTTTTAGCACATGGTGGATTTAAAAGTAATTAGCGTTAAATTTACCGGCCATTACTTTAACATGAGGTGAATTATTCTTGTCCGGTATACCAGTACTTAACAATATCCTCTGCCGGTTTACCGCGGACAGATTGAGAGGTGTTAGGGAAACCTTCAAAATTCGGAGTTAACGTGGGTGAAAGCCAATAGCCGGTATGAATGTCGACACTGTTAATCATAAAGGTATTTTGCTCTTCAATCGCTTGCATGATGCCTTCTATGCCAACTGATTGCACAGAAAAATCCGTAACAAAACTTTCTTGAATACAACTGACTTCAGTCCCGTCTTCTAAACTTCCGGGGGTACAGAAACCATCTTCTTTCCAGCCATTGAGAAAAAAGTCTTCACGGCTTTGCACTTGAATAATAAGTGTTACCGGTAATTCTATATTTGACATACCGTGCCAGCATGGTTGGTTAATA
>CAJQKX010000184.1 GCA_905479025.1 uncultured Paraglaciecola sp. | reverse complement strand
CTAATGCGCCAATGCCTAATTATGTGATGTTGAAGGCAGAGTGACAGTGGGAGTTGAGCATCAACAACATCTGGTGAAATAAAGATCAGATTCGAGTATAGGTATACATTGATTTTTTTATCTTATAACCCTCGAATAAGTACAAGAAAGACTTAAAATAATTATGCTTTGTTAACGAAAAGAAAATCAGCTTGCACGGCCACACCTTTTTTGTCGTTGCATAGATTGTACACTCCTTGAAGAAAAAAACCATTATCAGATAAAAATTCAATAACATCGTCAGCAGTAGCTTGATCTTTATATAATTCTAAAAATGAACATTCAACATAAATATAATTTATATTATTTAAGATTTCAGAAGCGCCAAGTAAAACTTCAAGCTCATATCCTTGAACATCAATTTTTATTAAGTTTATCTTACCTAATTCGCTCTCTGATATAAAATTTGACAATCGACTTACACGAACCCTTTCCGAGTCACATCGTGATGTACCAGGAAATATTTCACTTTGTAAATCTGAAATATCTAGTAACGAGGAAGAATCTTCCTTACTAGAAACATTCATGTTCATGCTAGCTTCGAGATTGCCAATGGCTATATTATGTAATGATACGCACTGCTCCTTTATCATTACTTCACTTAATACAGTGAAAGCCGACTCTAAAGGCTCAAAACATAATATCTTAGCATTAGGAAAAACTTGAATCGCAGCGAGGCTAAATTGTCCTCGGTTCGCACCAATATCAATTATCAAATCCGGATCAAGTGATTGCAAAACGTCTATATGCTCTGTAGATGGAGCCACTTGATATTTTAATAAAGCGTTATACCAATTTTTATCAAAAGATAATAAAATAGTTAATAGCTTTGAAATTTTTCTATAGCTCAGCAAAATATCACCTTCTTAATGTTTAATATGCCTATTCCAATTAAGAATTAATTATCTAATTGATTTTTAATCCAGGGATATGTTCTCTCAATCCCTTTTCGAAGTGGCCAGCTTGGTGACCAGCCTAATTTCTTTTTAATTAGATTATTATCAGAATTCCTACCTCGAACACCTAGCGGTCCATCAATATGTTTTATTCCAACTTTTTTACTTGCCACATCCATAACCATTAAGGCAAGCTCATTAATTGTCACCATCTCATCAGACCCAATATTAACAGGACCTTGCCAATCAGATCTCATAAGGAGAATGGTACCCTCAACACATTCATCAACATGTAAAAAAGATCTTGTTTGCTTACCATCGCCCCACATCAATATTTTTTCACCTTCCAAAGCAGAAGCAACTTTTCGACAAAACGCAGCTGGTGCTTTTTCTCGACCACCGGACCATGTACCTTCCTCTCCAAAAATATTATGATAACGAGCAACATGCACATTCATACCTTTATTTCGCGCATAAGCAAAATATAGCCTTTCGCTAAATAACTTTTCCCATCCATATTCGCTATCCGGATTAGCTGGATATGCTGACTCTTCAGTGCAATTAGGATTATCAGGATCTAATTGGTTGTACTCTGGATACATACATGCAGATGAAGAGTAAAAAATATTCTTAATATTCCGTTTGTAACATGCTTCAAGCACATTAATATTTATTAGAGCTGAGTTATGCATTATGTCAGCATCATTTTCACCTGTAAAAATGAAACCAGCTCCTCCCATATCAGCTGCTAGCTGATAAGTTTCATCAATATATTGATCAAAGACGCGTTCACAAAACATTGGACACCTTAAATCTCCAATAATAAAATCATCAGCACAAGTAGCCGAAAATTCTGGAAACTTCAAATCTACCCCCCGCACCCAAAAGCCCTCTTTTTTTAATTTCTTTACTAGATGTGACCCAATAAATCCACCCGCACCACAAACAATTGCTTTTTTCATCCGACTCTCTCCATTTTAGTGTTGACAACTATTTCAATTAATTTAAATCCGCCTATATACCTTGGTATAAAGCGCTTTGGATCTGAGATACATCTAGCTAACCAACCCAAATACAGATAATCCATAAATTTTGGAATGTGCGTTTGGGACCCAGTTAGAAATGCAACAGCTGCACCAGTACAAATAATTATTGGTTTGTACGGCCCTTCGATATTTTTCTTTAGATAAGCTCCTAAGAGCTCTTGAACTCCGCCGCCTAAATTTATAACAATATATTTAGGGCGCTTCAATTTAATGTCCTTCAAGAGCTCCTCATCAATCACTAAATTTTTCTGGTATTGAGGTGATACATACTGATTTCCAATAATAGGAATATCATATTTTTCAAATAATTTTTTGTTAAGCTTTGCATCATCTTGATTAGGATCGACTAAATAAACTTGATTCTTCTCTCCTCTAACTAAGGCAGCAAGAAACTCTCGAATAAATTCCAACCCTGAAAATTTTTTTACTTTAATACCCTTAAAAAAGTATAAAAGCATACAAAAATATCCACTGTCGAAAATAGCAATATCACTAAATTGAAGCGCCAGATGATATTCGGCGTCTTCATTAATAGTCGCAAGTGCTGGGGCGGCAGGCACAACCATTAAGCCGCCACTATCAAGCTCAGACATTATTTCTGAAAATGATCCATCTATAAATTTTACGCCAGAAAAATTATAAAAATTCAAAGCAGCTCCTTCATAATTCAAGTATTTTATTGACTATTAATACAATTGTTAAATTCTCTTAAGTAATAACTTTCTGGACACTACATTTTTTTAATATCTTTCTTAATTTTCTCAACTATTTCTTTGGCAGATACATCATCTATGTTAAGAATTTCACTCTCTGAATACTGAGGTACAACATTGCAAATAACATCTATCTGCCGACGGATCTCTTCTACTGTAAGCTCAGGCTTTCTAGCATATATGATTTCTGGAGTTCCTATTAAGAGATAAGATATATTTGGCTTTCTTAATATACGAGCTAAAAAACTTCCAAGCCAAGCAATTCTTTTTAACCTATAACGCTGTGGATGAACTAGGACATCGTAATAATAACGCTCATAAATAATAATAGAATCGTTTTTTGATGATGATTTAAATAGAAAAAATTCTGACGCAAGAAAGTCTAAAAAAAAGTATATGTAGCATATAAAAGAAATTAGATAATTCCTTTGTGATAGGGAGGCCGGATCATTAAAACTTAAAGTCTTATAATCCTTCTTCAAAGAAGGAAGTACCCTTGGTCGCCAATGATACCTAATCACTTGCTTACCACTTGCTCTTAAATCAATCTCAATTAAATCCGCTACCGTGCTTTTCCCGCTTCCATCGGGTCCAAAAAATGCCACCATAGAAATTCTATTTTTCATATAATGCCACCAACTGTGAAGCTATATGGTCCCACTCAATAGAGGCAGCCTCATCTAATGAGTACTTTTCTCCTTGGACATGCTTCTTAATCAATTTATTCAAAATTCCAAATTCATTTTTATGAAAGTAACGAATTTTCCCTCCATAATTTCCTAAAACATCTTTAAGACCACCAAACTCAGTTGTTATTACAGGTATACCGACAGCTAAAGCCTCAAGAATACTTAATGGAATCTGTATTGCAGCTCTTTCACTAATCGTTGGAAAGATATAACAATCAGCTGATTGATAAAACTCTTCGATACAAGGAATATAATCTGTCACAACTATACAACCTGCATCA
>CAJQKX010000183.1 GCA_905479025.1 uncultured Paraglaciecola sp. | reverse complement strand
CCGGCAATTGCACTTGCCGCACTTTCCTCGCCAGAGGGTGAGGATCCTTTGTTGCTGGTTCTAGCGGCTGATCATGTAATTCAAGATGAAGCGGCATTCATCAAGACGGTAATGGATGCAGTTCCCTTGGCAGAAGCTGGCAAGCTCGTCACCTTCGGTATCGTAGCCCATGAGCCGAATACAGGTTATGGCTATATAAAGAAGGGTGAATCTCAGGGTCCTGGATTTACTGTCGATGCGTTTGTCGAAAAACCCTCTATTGAGGTTGCAAAAGAGTACTTCGAATCAAGTGACTACTTTTGGAACAGTGGTATGTTCCTGTTTAAGGCTAGCCGGCACTTGGAAGGGCTTAAAAAGCATCGTCCAGATATTTACGAGGCTTGTCAGTTATCAATGGAGGGTACCTCAAGAGATAATGATTTTTTGAGGGTCAATGAACTGGCCTTCCATGCATGTCCCATTGATTCTATTGACTATGCTGTTATGGAAAAGACAGATGATGCGGTTGTTGTACCGATGGATGCGGGCTGGAGTGATATAGGGTCGTGGTCATCCCTGTGGGATATTAGTGAGAAAGATGAAAACGGAAATGCTCGTGTGGGTGATGTTTTACTTGAAGATTGCAGTAACTCGTATATAAGAAGCGATGACAAACTTGTATCTGCGATTGGACTAGATGACTTGGTAGTAATTTCAACAAAAGATGTTTTGTTAGTCGCTCATAAGGATAGCGTACAAAAGGTAAAGATTGTTGCTGAGCAGTTAAAGGCGTTGAATCGTCCCGAGTGGAAGCTACATAGGCAGGTTTCTCGACCATGGGGGAAGTATGATTCTATTGATAGTGATGATGGATATCAGGTTAAAAAACTCACAGTAAGCCCTGGGGCTAAGCTGAGCGTACAAATGCACTATCATAGATCTGAGCATTGGGTTGTCGTATCGGGTAAGGCTAGAATTCATTATGGTGATAAATCGTTTGATTTAAATGTTAATGAGTCTACATATCATGGGAAAGAAGTGGTGCACGCCCTAGAAAATATTGGAGAAGTGCCTTTAGAGTTGATTGAGGTCCAAGTCGGAGAATATCTAGGAGAGGATGACATAGTGAGGTTCTCCGATGTATATGGCAGAGATTGAGTTGTTTGCAAATATATGGCGTGCTTTTTATAGCGATGCCTTTTGCGAGAGGAAATTATTACGTTATGTAATAGTTTCTTTGTATTTTTGGCCAAAAACTTGACGAATTTAAATAAATAAAAGTGGTATCTAATGAAAGTTGCAGTAGTTGGAACTGGTTATGTTGGGATGTCAAACGCGATATTACTAGCTCAGAAAAATGATGTTATCGCTCTAGATATTCTTCCAGATCGGGTTGAGATGATCAACTCACGAAAGTCGCCAATTGAAGACGCTCAGATGGAGGATTATCTAAAGAATAAGGTTTTGAATCTTACGGCGACGCTGGATAAGACTGAGGCGTATAACGACGCAAAATATATTATTATCGCAACTCCAACTAATTATGATCCTGAGACAAATTTCTTTAACACTAGTTCTATTGAGGCTGTTATTCAAGACATTATCGATATTAACTCAGAGGCTGTGATCGTTATCAAGTCTACGGTCCCTATTGGTTATACTTTGCAGGTTCGGGAAAGGTTTAAGTTTAATAATATTATATTCAGTCCTGAGTTTTTACGTGAAGGGAATGCTTTACTAGATAATCTGTACCCATCGCGGATAGTTATTGGTGAACAGTCAGAGCGTGCAGAGGTTTTTGCTAATCTGCTTAAGTCAGCCGCAATTAAGGAAGATATTCCAGTGTTGTTCACTGATGCTACTGAAGCTGAGGCTATCAAATTGTTTGCGAACACCTATCTGGCGATGCGCGTAGCTTATTTTAATGAGCTCGATACCTATTCTGGCTTTTATGAGTTAAACACTAAGCAACTGATTCAGGGCGTATGCCTTGATCCTCGGATTGGAGAAAATTATAATAATCCATCCTTTGGCTATGGCGGCTACTGTCTTCCTAAGGATACTAAGCAACTTCTGGCTAGCTATCAGGATGTACCTCAGAGTCTAATCGGTGCGATAGTCGAATCTAACCTAAAGCGCAAAGACTATATTGCAGATAGTATTCTAAAATGGAATCCCCAAGTAGTCGGTATTCATCGTCTAATAATGAAGGCAGGTTCAGATAATTTTCGAGCTTCAAGTATCCAAGGTGTGATTAAGAGGATTAAGGACAGAGGCGTTGAAGTTATTATTTATGAGCCTTCCTTGATTGAATCTGAATTCTTCGGTTCGAGAGTAGTTTCAGATTTGAATTCGTTTAAGTCTGAATCAGATATTATTGTCACTAATAGATCATCAAAGGAGCTTGATGATGTAATAGAAAAAACATACACCCGCGACCTTTTTGGTCGAGATATATAATAATTGATAGAGATCAATATGAAATCATATAGTATAAAAAAAAGAGTTTTAGTCACTGGCGGGGCGGGATTTTTGGGATCACACCTTTGCGAAAGATTGTTATATGACGGGTGCGATGTGTTGTGTGTAGATAATTTTCTCACTGGGGCTAAGGAAAATATCGCGCATTTAATTGAACATCCTAATTTCGAAATTATGCGTCATGATATTAGCTTGCCGCTCTATGTTGAAGTGGACGAAATATACAATCTTGCTTGTCCCGCATCGCCAATTCATTATCAGAATGACCCTATCCAGACAACTAAAACCAGTGTGCTTGGTGCAATAAATATGTTGGGTTTGGCGAAGCGAACGAAAGCTAAAATGTTTCAGGCATCAACCTCAGAAGTTTACGGTGATCCACATATCCATCCTCAACAAGAAGATTACTGGGGTCATGTAAATCCTATTGGCATTCGTTCATGCTATGACGAGGGTAAGCGTTGTGCTGAAACGTTATGTTTTGATTATCATCGTCAGCATAATGTGAAAATTAAAGTCGCTCGAATTTTTAATACTTATGGTCCGCGGATGCATCAAAATGATGGGCGAGTTGTGTCCAACTTTATTGTCCAGGCCCTTAAGGGTAATGATATAACGATTTATGGAGATGGCTCCCAAACAAGATCTTTTTGTTATGTTGATGACTTAATAGAGGGGTGGATACGCCTAATGGGTACATCTGATGACATAACGGGGCCCATGAATTTAGGGAATCAGAATGAGTTTACGATTCACCAGCTGGCAGCTAGTGTTATTGATATTGTAGGATCTGAAGCAAATGTTGTTTTCAAAACACTTCCCTCTGATGATCCGCGTCAGCGACGGCCAGACATTAGTTATGCAAAAAATATCTTGGGCTGGGAGCCGGCTGTTGAATTGAATGAAGGGCTGCAAAGTACAGTTGATTATTTTAGAGCTACTTTATTTCAGTAAGTTTTTTTGCAGGAAATTATTACCCCAAGGAAAATACTTCATGTGTGGTGTTGCCGCAATTTATAGTTATAGCTCAAAATCGCCGTTGGTTGATCGAAATGAACTGCGATTAATTCGAGATGAAATGACAGTGCGTGGACCTGATGGTTTTGGTGAATGGTTTTCTGAAAATCGAAAGGTAGCACTCGGCCATCGCCGGCTGTCGATTATTGATTTATCTAATAATGCGTCCCAACCTATGCAGACTGATAGCGGGTCTCTTGTTATAAGTTTTAACGGTGAAATCTATAATTATAAGGAGCTTCGATTAGCTCTGGTTCTTAAAGGCTATCAGTTCAAGACGGACTCTGATACAGAAGTATTATTGAGGTTATATGAGGATTCCGGCATCGCAATGTTATCAAAGTTGAGAGGTATGTTTGCATTTTGTTTGTGGGATTCAAGTAAGAATGCTATGTTGATTGCAAGAGATCCATATGGAATTAAACCAGTATACTATGCTGATGATGGGGACACGGTTAGAGTAGCTT
>CAJQKX010000182.1 GCA_905479025.1 uncultured Paraglaciecola sp. | reverse complement strand
CTCGGTGGATCAACTACTACCGAAATCAAAAACATATTGGAGATTTTTCTTTTAGACCGGGGAGTGAGACCCACCTTTTACGAGTCTGAGTATAATATGTACTATGAAGATTCGCTATTTGGGTCATCTGATCTCGAGGCGTTTTCACCGGATATAATTTATATCCATGTTACGAACAAGAATATTCGCAAATTCCCTGAGTTTTCTGCCAATATTCAAGAGATAGAACAGTTATTAGGAGATGAAATAAGTCGATATAAAGAAATGTGGGCTTCTTTAAAGAGGTTCGACTGCATGATAATTCAAAATAATTTTGATTATCCTTTGAATAGAAGTCTGGGAAACTTAGATTCTTATGACGTACATGGTCGTAGTTGGTTTATAAATAGACTTAATAACGAATTTTCTGAAAGTGCTAGGAATATTAGCAATTTATTCATTAACGATATCAATTTCTTGTCAGCACACTTTGGCATTCGTCATTGGTTCGATCCATCTTTATGGCATCGTGCAAAATATGCCGTCTCTATGGATGCGATTCCTGAGTTGGCCCTTAACATTACCAATATAATTTTAGCTATTAAGGGGCTCTCGAAAAAGTGTTTGATTCTTGATCTTGATAATACTTGCTGGGGTGGCGTGATTGGAGATGACGGGATCCACGGTATTAGTATAGGCCAGGAGAATGCCATCGCCGAGAGTTTTACAGTATTCCAGCATTATGTCAGTGAACTGAGAGACAGAGGTATTACCTTAGCTGTGAGTTCTAAAAATGATCTTAAAAATGCTGAAGAGGGCTTTACTCATCCTGACAGCGTTTTAAATTTGACTGACTTTACATCTTTTAAGGCTAATTGGGATGGTAAAGATGTAAATATAGAGGCCATAGCTCAAGATATCAATATTGGGCTGGACAGTTTAGTCTTCATCGATGATAACCCTGTAGAACGGGAAATTGTACGTTCACAACTCCCATCTGTGGCAGTGCCAAATGTAGGTAATGATGTCATTGATTTTATCGATTTTATCGATCGGAATGGTTACTTTGAGCCTATTTCACTATCTAAAGATGATATTAAGCGAAATGAATATTATAAGACTAATAATTTACGAAGTAAGGAGAAAGCAACATTTAATAGTTACGGCGAATTTCTTGTCTCTTTAGAAATGAAGGCTGAGATTTTTAGCTTTTCTGAAATATATCTTGACCGCATTGCGCAGCTTACGAACAAAACTAATCAATTCAACCTAACGACTAAAAGATACTCACGTCCTGAAATAGATAATATTGCCCACGACCCGGTATATATAAAGATTTATGGTAAGTTAACTGACAAGTTTGGTGATAACGGATTAATTTCCATAATCGTTGGGAGATTAAAAAACGATACATGTTTTATAGATCTATGGCTGATGAGTTGCCGAGTGTTAAAAAGAGATATGGAGAGTGCAATGCTAGATGATTTGGTTAGGAGATGTATCAATCTCGGTGTGACTAAGATTCAAGGGAATTACTATAAAACAGAAAAAAATGCGATGGTAGAAAATTTATATAGTGATTTTGGATTTACATTGGTCACAACGAATAAAAAAGACACGACATGGATATTAGAGCTGTCAAATTATGAAAATAAGAACCAATTTATAGAGGTGAAACATGACTAGTGAGATTATTTTTGAGCGAATTCAAAATGTATTTAGAGATGTATTTGACAGGGAAGATATGGTTATTAATCCTGAAACGTCAGCGTCAAATACTAAAGGATGGGATAGTTTAAACCACATCATTTTAATCGGTGCTATCGAAAACGAATTTCAGTTGAAATTTTCTTTAGGAGAAATCTCTGATTTGAAAAATGTCCAAGGGTTGTTCGACCTGATCAGCAACAAGTTATCAAAGGCGTAACGAATGTACGAGGAGGCATTCTATTGAGAATTTTAATAACTGGTAAAACTGGTTTATTGGGCTCGGTTTTATTTAATGCTTTAAATAAAAGTGGAATTGAGTGCTGCGGTCTTGATCGTGTGGTATTTTTGCAGTTAAGCCCTAAAAAGAAAGTCCAATTCTTGAGGAGGTATGACGTTATTATTCATGCGGCTGCGAGCACTAATGTTGAGCATAATGAGTTATATCCGGTTGAAGCTTACAGGGACAATGTTGGCCTAACATTAGCATTGGCATCAGCGGTATCTGAAACAGGATCTCGGCTGATTTTTATATCTAGCACAGGCGTCTATGGGAGTACCAATGGTGGTTTACCACATATTGAGACTGAGACTATTTTCCCATCTACTATTCATCACCGCTGCAAGGCTATTGCGGAGTCTATTTGCCGTGACACTGTCAAGGATTGCGTAATATTGCGAGTTGGGTGGCTTTTTGGTTCACCAAGATTTGAAGGTGGCGGGTTTCTGCGAACAATTTTCCGTGAGGCAGAGGCTTGTGAGCGTGATAACGCTGTTTTAAGGGCGAACTTCGGTCAAATTGGCTCTCCAACGAGTATTGTGGATGTTACTTCGGTAATTTTATTGCTTGTGGAATCTCACTTGATGGGTACTTTTAATTTGGTGTCGGGTGGTGTTGTGTCACGACTTGAGTATGTTCGAGAAATTTGTGATGCCAGTAATTTTTCTGTCAAGGTTGAGGGTGTTGGACCTGAATATTTCAAGAGAGTCGCACCTGTATCTCAAAATGAGAGCGCTGACGCAAGCCTGTTGCTTGATCTGTTGCAGATAAAGTTTGATGATTGGCATGAGTCTTTGAAATCTCTATGCTGAAGGCGTTGATACTACTTACTACTACAGCCTTTGCTACTTATTTTTATTATTCTTATGAGGTAGTTTGGTTGGCGGTCATGAATTTGGGCATGTCCCTTTGGTTGTTTAACAAATTCAAGAAAAATTCTGTAGCTATAATCCCCTTCTTTCTTTTAGTGTTTTCGATATACAGTGTTTTTATAGGCCGGGTCTTGTTTCCTTTTATTGCGCCAAATTTGCCGTTAGTAATTGACAATTCGTTAGATCATCTAGGCCTTTATGTTATTTGGTTGTTTATGATTCCTTTGGCCTATGCAAAGGCTTATGATCCAGTGACTTGTGGTAACTTCGGTGGGCTATATGAATTAGCTGGCCTGGGTTTGGTATTTTTGGGCTTCGCCTTGTGTTTTTTTGGATTAGATACAGTATCTTTTCAAAATACCGGAAGAGCTTCCTTTTCTACTTTTTATGAATATTCTTTTGTGCTTTTTCTGTTGGGGTGTTTTTTCCTATCCTCGAGTAATTCTACAATTAAAGTTGCTGTCACCCTAATTATTGTAAGCCTTGCGTTACGAGATTTTTACTATGGTAATCGAGCTGCTGGCCTTCAATTTTTGCTTGCTGTGTATGTTACTTTCTATAGAAAACATTTTACTTTACCGAGATTTTATACCGTAGCTCTAGCGGGATTTTTGTTGATGGGGGCTGTAGGTTCAGTACGATATGTGTTGAGTGGGAATTTTTCACTAACAGGTCTTTTTGCTGTTTTGTATGAAGGCTTTTTTATCTTTGATACCGGTTTGTATGCGTTCGTAAGCGGTCAAACAATGATAAGTACAGCTGAAATGGCCGGATTTGATAGGATTTCAGCGATTACAGGATTATTTGCAAATACGCTTCTGGGGAGAGGCTCTGGTCTCGATGCTTATCAAATTTCTGCACAGTTTTACACCACGATTGGAGGTGCTTGGATTGCTCAAATGTCCTACTTTTATTTCGGCATTGTCGGGGTTCTTTCTATATCCGCTTATATTAGGTACTTGTTAGGTCTATCCTTTGGTGATTCTCGCCTTAAGCAGCTTATATATTTTTATGTGGTAGTGTCTTGCCCTCGATGGCTTCTTTATTCAGTTACTCCATTATTCAGGGGCATGTTAATTATCATTGTTATTTATTTTATCATCGATCTCGTCATCAAATACTTGCTACCTAAGAGGAGAAAAGTAACTAGTGAGCACATTTAAAGGGAAAAAATTACTGATAACTGGAGGGTCGGGATCATTTGGAAATGCTGTCCTGCGACAATTTCTTAATTCCGACATAGCGGAAATCCGTATCTTTAGTAGGGACGAAAAAAAACAAGATGACATGCGTAAAAAATATGATAACTCTAAGCTAAAATTTTTTATCGGTGACGTAAGAGATTATCAATCAGTTTTAAACGTAACTCGAGGCGTTGATTATATTTTCCATGCGGCGGCTCTAAAGCAGGTACCTTCTTGCGAATTTTTCCCATTAGAGGCGGTTAAAACAAATGTCCTTGGTACTGAAAATGTCTTAGAAGCTGCTGTGGTGAGCAACGTTTCGAGAGTGGTTTGCTTGAGCACAGACAAAGCGGTTTATCCGATAAATGCGATGGGGATTTCGAAGGCTATGATGGAGAAAGTAATTGTCGCTAAATCTCGTAGTTGTGACTCTTCTAAAACGGTTATTTGTGCCACGAGATATGGAAATGTAATGGCTTCAAGGGGGTCAGTAATTCCTTTATTTTTGCGTCAAATCTTTAGTGGAAAAGCGCTAAGTGTTACTGATTCAAAAATGACTCGGTTTATGATGACTTTAGATGATGCCGTTGATCTTGTGCTGCATGCCTTTTCTAATGGGAAAAATGGAGATATTTTTGTACAAAAAGCGCCTGCTGCAACTATAGCAGTTCTTATTGAAGCGCTCCTACGAATTACAGGTAAGACTAATCATGCGGTCGAGACTATAGGAACTCGACATGGCGAGAAGCTCTTTGAAGTATTGTGTTCTCGGGAAGAAATGTTTAATGCTGAAGATCAGGGAAACTACTATCGAATACCCGCTGATAATCGAGATTTGAATTATTCCAAATTCAATGAAGAGGGCGAGAAAGATCTTGCTATGGTCGAAGATTATAACTCTCACAACACAAAGCGTCTCAATACCAACGAAATGGTTGAGTTACTTCATAAGTTGGACTTTATTAATGAGATTTCAGCTGGCGGCACTGATGTGCCCGAAGGCGTTTAAATGAACGTCGTAATCACTGGATCTAATGGGTTTATAGCAAAAAATTTGTCTTGCAGGTTGCGTGAAGATAAGAGGTATAACGTTTCTGAAATTAACAGGGATACTCCAAGCAAAATCGTCGCCGAGCAATTAGCTGAGGCCGATTTTGTGTTCCATCTTGCGGGTATCAATCGTCCGGATGATATTTCTGATTTTTGGCGAGGAAATGCTGATTTCACAGAAAAAGTTGTCAAGATACTCGTTCAATCGGGTCGTAAGATTCCAATTATGCTGAGTTCTTCATCTCAAGCTACATTGGATAATCCATACGGGCAGAGTAAGTTAGCGGCAGAGAGATTAGTTCAAAAATATTCGAAAATCACCGGTGCAGATCATTATATTTATCGCCTTCCGAATGTATTTGGAAAGTGGTGTAAACCAGACTATAACTCTTTTGTAGCCACGTTCTGCAATAATATTGTTCATGGTAAGGAGATATTTATTGATGACCCCTCTTCGCAAGTAGATCTAGTATATGTAGATGATGTTTGTGATGATCTTGCTTCTTTGCTTCTTGACCATTCTGCTCCCAAACCTAAGCGGAATTTCTACTCTGTGCCAATTCAATATGAAACCACGGTTGGTGAAGTGGCGAGAATGCTTTATAACTTCAAGACATCACAAGAGACATTGATTTCAGAGAATGTTGGTTTTGGCCTGGAGCGGGCTCTCTACGCAACATTTTTAAGCTATTTTCCTCCAATAGATTTTAAATACAAAATTCCAACCTATAAGGACGAACGTGGTATTTTTTGCGAGATGCTTAAAACCAAAGGTGCGGGCCAATTCTCCTATTTCACAGCTGGTCCTGGGATTACTCGAGGTGGACATTATCATCACTCAAAAAATGAGAAGTTTTTAGTAATTAAAGGTCAAGCTAGATTTAAGTTTAAGAATATATTAACGGGCGACCGCCACTCTGTGACGGTCGACGGCCAGCTGCCAGAGATTATCGTGACGGTTCCTGGCTGGTGTCATGATATTACTAATATTGGGGACGAGGAGTTGATTGTTATGCTTTGGGCAAATGAAATTTTTGATCGAGATCGTCCTGATACATTTGCTCAAGACCTATTTTAGGAGAGTATGAATGTGAAAAAAATGAAAATCATGTCAATAGTTGGCACTCGCCCAGAAATAATCAGATTGTCTCGTGTTTTAGCCAAGTTAGATGAATTTTGTGATCATGTACTGGTTCATACAGGTCAAAATTATGATTTTGAGCTAAATGAAATTTTTTTTCAGGAACTGGGTATCCGCAAACCAGACTATTTTTTGGACTGTGCAGGAAAAAACGCTGCTGAAACCATCGGCCAGGTGATTATTGCAGTCGATCAAATCCTAGGAAAAGTAAAACCAGAGGCTGTGCTCATTTTGGGTGATACGAATTCGTGCTTATCTGCCATACCAGCGAAACGGCGTAAGATCCCAATCTTTCATATGGAGGCCGGAAATCGTTGTTTTGATCAACGCGTGCCAGAAGAGACGAATAGAAAAATAGTTGACCATACGGCAGATATTAATATGCCGTATAGTACTATCGCTAGAGATTACCTGTTAGCTGAGGGGATTTCCGCAGATCGAGTGGTAAAGACTGGAAGTCCTATGTATGAGGTCTTACATTATCATATGGCAAAAATTGACTCTTCTAAGATTTTAGATAAGCTAAATATTAAGAATGGTCATTATTTTGTGGTTAGCGCCCATCGCGAGGAAAATGTTGATTCCCCAGCTCAGTTGAAGACGCTAACAGATTCACTGAATATAGTTGCGGAATATTATGATCTGCCCGTGATCGTATCAACCCACCCACGTACTCAGAAAAGAATAAATGAAGAGAAAATAAAATTTCATAAAAATATCAATTTATTAAAGCCACTGGGCTTTCATGATTACAACCATCTTCAAAAAAATGCTCAAGCAGTATTGTCTGATAGCGGTACGATTAATGAAGAGTCATCAATACTAAACTTTCCTGCTTTAAATATTAGGGAAGCTCATGAGCGTCCAGAGGGAATGGAGGAGGGTGCTGTGATGATGGTCGGATTAGGCTCTGAACGGATTATGCAAGGATTGAAAATACTTGAATGCCAATCATCTGGAGAAACGAGAACCTTAATGTTGGTTGAAGATTATAATGTTCCCAATGTCTCTGACAAGGTTGTTAGAGTAATTCATAGCTATGTTGATTATGTTAATAGAGTGGTATGGAAAAAATACTGATGCCAAACATTTATCATTAATTGAATTAATCCTAATAAATACACGGCTAGCTAATTTGAAAACTGTCAAATAAAAACGTCCTGTTTAGGTTAACTAGAACATACACCAACTAATGAATATAGCTATTGCTGAGAGGACCATATAAATCTATGAAAATTGCTATTGTATCCAATGAGTTTCCTCCACTGATGAGTTCGGGGGCTGTTCAAATTAGAGATTTGGCGAGAGAATTATCTGATAATGGTCATGACGTAACAGTCATCACTGCTACTTATGGTTTGGAAAAAGCTTATTCTATAGAACAGACTCCTGAGTATACGATTTTCCGCACTTCGGCCTTTCGGTCAAAGGATGTTGGGTTCGTCAGGCGAACGCTTAGTGAGATTTTTACGCCTTTGAAAATGGTTAGAGAAATAAAAAAATCACCCATCGTAAACATCAAATGGGATGGGGTGGTTTGGTACTCGCCAACGATTTTTCTGGGCCCAGTTGCTCGATTTCTTAAGAAAAGAAGCAACTGTCGTGGATATTTAATAGTTAGGGATATTTTCCCGAAGTGGGCGGTCGATACTGGCTTGATCAATAAAGGTATCCCATACAGAGTATTGCAATTATTTGAAAAATATCAATATTGGGTAGCAGACATTATTGGAGTGCAAACCAAAGGTAACCTTCATTATTTTTCAGAGTGGGATAAGAAACCCAGCAATAAGTTAGAAGTTCTTCATAATTGGCTTTCTCATAGTGGAGATAAACCATCGTCCGTATGCATTGAAGCAAGTAAGTTAGGCGGTCGAAAAATATTTGTCTATGCAGGCAATATGGGTTTGGCTCAGGGAATGGAAATTTTATTTCAGTTAGTACTCAGCCTCGCAGATCGTAAAGATATTGGGTTTGTATTTGTTGGCAGAGGTTCAGAAATGGAAAGATTTAGCCAAGATCCGGCTTTTAAATCTGCAGATAATATCCTCTTTTTTGACCAAATTCACGCTGATGAAATACCATCGTTATTTAATCAGTGTCATGTGGGAATGTTATCGCTTGATGTGCGCCATACTACTCACAATATTCCTGGCAAGTTTTTGTCTTATTTAGCCTCCGGACTTCCTGTTTTAGCAAGCGTAAATCCCGGGAATGATATTGTCGATTTGATAAAAGACAACGATACGGGCCGTGTAGTAACTGATGGCAAAGTGACTTCTTTAACTGAGGTGGCTAACGAACTTGCGAATGTAATTGAAGTCAATCATAAGAGCTTTCTCAGCGCTAATTGTAAAAGCCTTAGCCATGATCTCTTTAGACCAGAGATAGCGGCAGCTCAAGTTGAGGCTGCTTTAGGCGACTGAGGGAAACTCTACGCTGGATTTTTAATGTATCTATCTATTTCTTAAATAATAAGCAGTTAAAAGTTTTAA
>CAJQKX010000181.1 GCA_905479025.1 uncultured Paraglaciecola sp. | reverse complement strand
ACACGATAATGCCTACAGTAGTGAATTTTATCAGTTTTATTTTACACATCCTAGCACTTACTCAATTAGCAAATATTGCTCCGTCAGGCATGGCATTGGTCATAAACATGTTGATCATAGATTCTTGTTTCGAATAGTAGGCCACATAATAGAGTGTGACTGAGCTCTTTTGAAAACAGGGTTCGAATTATTCGCCGCATTATTGTCGGTGTTCGCGCAGCCGTATGCTGACTTTCCCATTAATGTAAATTCAACTCAGCAAATTTTTCAAAAAGGAGGTTTCAGCCTTGAAGATTGTTTAACCGTTGCCAGCTGGCTGGGCGAAGATGGGGTCGAACTACTAGAAATGTCAGGTGGCACTTACGAACAATTAAGCTTAATAGGAGTTGAACCCACAGACGTGCGAAAAAGCACTTGCAAACGTGAAGCTTACTTTATCGAATATGCTGAACGTATCAAACAGTCCGCGCAAATTCCTGTGATGAACACAGAAGGTTTTCGTAGCCGTGACGTTATGGAACGGGCGATTGAAAGTGGTGAGGTAGATGTGATTGGACTTGCTAGGCCATTGTGTACCGAGCATGATTGCTCAGCAAAGCTTATCCAGCAGACGATTCAGAGAATCGACTGTTATGAGGATAAATTGGTTTTAGGTACCGGCTTTTGGGGTAACAACAGCTCTTCAAATTTGATAAAAGCCATCAATAGTTTTGGCCAAGTAGGATTTTATTACTGGCAAATTATCCGACTATCTAAAAGCTTAGCACCTGAGCTTCAATTAGGCACATTTAAGGCGTTTTTGAGGCATATGACAAATGATTTGAAGCTGAACATGAAAAGAAAATTTGGCTGAATACTTCCTACTTTCAGTAGAACAATATTTGGATGCAGATTTGTCAAACCTCAAATACAGCGGTGTATATTTACCTCATCGTTTAAGACTAAAATGTTAAAAGGCCAATCGTTCATTACAATAGCAATATCTGTTTGCATCTCGGCAATTGTTGAAATCCTGAGGACCCATCATCGGGACGTCATCATATTGATACATACACCGAGCAAAAAGCAATTCGATTTGCCGTCAATAAAGTGAATATTGACAAACCTGTCACTACTCAAACCTTGCGCCACTCAATTACTACAATCAGGTGAAGGCATCCGCACTGTTCAGGAGCAACTAGGCCACGCAGATTTAATACACAAATATATACCTATATTTTACAGCGTGGATGTAATTCAGTGGTGAGTCCTTTGTCCCGCCTTTAATGGGCGTAATGCTTGCCCGTAGTATCAAAAACCTCTGCGCCTACATTATTTTCAGGCAAAGCAACTGGCCATGTTTTATCACGCCCCTGCCACATAATTTCTGCTTGTTGATAGGCCTCTGCCCAGTCTAGTTTATTCACTAATACCAACATCAAACTCAAGGTGCCCACCACAGCATGGTTAGCGTAAATTTCGTCTGTTTGCCCGGTCCACACATTGATGAGCTGTTTGGCATCTAGCTCTTGAGGTTTGGTAATAAAGGTTTCGCAAGTCGCTTCCACGTCGCTGCATGTTTGCTGTGCATCACGACTCATATGTAAGGTCACATCCCGTAGTGGATTAAATTCAACTTCTCCACCCTCGCCTCTAAAACACAATACATTCTGGTCATGCAATAATGCGGCAGTTTTACGGTGCTTTTCGTCTATCAGGCGGTGAAAAATACCTTGTAGGCTATGAGTGGCATTGGATGGATTGAGCATTCTGGCCAAGGTATTGGCGCACGAGCGCAAACCAAACTGTTCCCGCAATTGAATTATATCGTCGAGTTGCGGATTAATGTGTTTTAAGTCCATATAAGCAAAACCGAATGTGTCTAAGGCAATCCGCGCCTGACCAGAGTCTTGCGCCACATCAAAACCTATTTGTGGCAGCACTTCTTTGAGGTACAAACGTTTTGAATCTGGCTCGTGTGTGCCATGTAAAAATATGCGTTTACCCTGTTGCGCTAGCAACATGACCGCTAAAAAAAACCAAGGTAGATGTCTGCGTTTACCGGCGTAGCAGCCCATGTCTAAATCAGCGGTTAGTGCAGATATGTCAGTAGGTGTGAATGCGCGAAACGCTTGACTAAAACCGGCTAACTCTTCTGCCGTTTCTTCTCTAACCCGTAACAACATCAAAAAAGCGCCTTTTTGCTCCGCTGTGGCTTGGCCATTGATGAGCATACTCATGGCCTGTTTTGCTTCGAGCATAGTTAACGTGCGCCCTGCCCTTTGGCCACGGCCAATGATGCGAATAAAGTGTTTAAAATCTGTTGGGGTGTCTGACATAGCCTGCTTATTTCTCATCTGCTCTGCTTAATATTCTATCCTGAATAACGGCGCTAAATTACAAAAAAATTATCACCTAATAATATTACTTAGGTTGTATTGCAGGTAGAATTTAGTTTTTATTTAAGTATTTGTTAAGCATGGGCGCTGACCGATGGTGATAACAGCGATAAGTTGACCTTATGACGTTTATTCACTACCTCACCTACAATCGTCACGGCTGGCCCTTGAAAATTTCGCTCAGTGACGCGTTTTGCGATATTTTCTAGCGTGCCTTCACACACTTGTTGTTGAGGTGTGGAGGCTTGATCGATTACTGCAACTGGCGTATTGGCAGGTAATCCATGGCTTTCGAGGCGCTGCATAATAGTGTCGATGCGTTTAAGCCCCATATAAAACACTAAGGTTTCGCCATTCGTAGAAGAGTGTGAGGCAATGGCTCCAGTCACCAAGGATTTCCAGTTCGGCTCGTCTGTGGATGATTTTAGTGTGCCTGTGGCTGACGTGACTGATTTTAAGTGCGCGGTAATAAAACGCACTGATTGAGCGCATTCTCGGTGTGTAAGGGGAATGCCTGCGTAGGCCGATGCCCCTGATGCGGCGGTGATACCTGGTACTATGGCAAAGTTGATGTGGTGTTTGGCTAAGATATCGCATTCTTCTGCAGCCCTTGCAAAAATAGCGGGGTCCCCCCCTTTTAAACGGACGATGTTTTTACCGGTGAGTGCCACCTGTATCATCAATTGACAAATAACTGCTTGCTGCATGCTATGCCGGCCACACTTTTTCCCCACAAATACCCGTTCGACATGGCTTGGGATCATCTTGATAATATCTGGATTGACCAACCAGTCGTACATCACCACATCAGCTTGCTGAATCAAGCGATGGGCTTTTAGGGTCAGTAACTCTGCATCACCCGGTCCTGCACCAATCAAATACACATGGCCTTTGTCGCCGCGTTTATTGCGCTGCACAAACTGATTTTTAGTGAAGTAATGCTTTAACCAATTCGGCAATTGATTCAAAGGATTGGCGTTATGACTTGACAAAAACTGCTGTAATCTTTGTAAGACCGATGGTAGCAATGTATTGTCGGTATTCATGATAATGCCTCCAAAGTAATGAATGGGTCGTGTTCAATAACGCGTTGTTTTGACTTATGTTGTTTAACTATTTGGCTCAATTCAGACTTACATGAGCCACAATTAGTCCCGCATTTTAACTGTTTCCCCAAACTATCGACTGAATCACAGCCGCCTTTGATGGCGTCAACAATAATATTTTCGCCCACTTTAAAGCAACTACACACCAACTTACCTTGTGTGAATGCCTCATCTGGTTGCATGTTTAGCAAACCATTAAGTTGTTCAGAGGTAACGTCTTCGCTGTTGAGTAAACTAGTAATCCAGCTAGAGTCAACCGCAATATTTTTAGATGATGAAAACATAATCAATGACATCACACCTTGGCGCATGGCGCAGGTAATGTTTAAGTCTGGGCCTGCGGCATTAATCCATTCGTCATACAACGGCAGTTGTAATTGTAAGTTATGTTTGATACTTGCTGGCACTTGTCGAGTGGCAAAAAATACCAGCTGACCTTTTTCAACTGGGCAGGTGACAAAATATTCAAAATATTTACCTAGTAATTCCACCTTAAGATCTTGCTGGATAAACAATTGTCCATAATGTTGATAACTGACTTTTTGCAGTTTCACCGCAGCATGTTTAAGTTCAGGCTGGCCTGATATTTTATCGTTAGCGTCGGTATAAAGCCCAGTGATATTGGCACTGGATGCATTGCTAGCACTCCAATGAATAGGCGCAAACACTTCACCACGGCGTTGATTGTTATCAATCCATACAGGTAATACCACTGGAGGTGTTTCGCCCAACACATGTGCCGCATCAAGGCTGACTAAATCATCATTAATCACCCCTAAGCTTTCAGCATCTTTTGCATGAATAGCTAAATACGGGCGGCTAACGTGTGCGGTTAATTCAGAGGTTTTGCCGGTACGCGTCATGGTATGCCATTGGTCGCGCACCCGGCCACTGTTGAGCACAAAGGGAAAATCACTGCAGGTTAATTGTTCAGGCGCAGAAAATTCGGTGACCACAAACTGCGCCTTGCCGCTTTGAGTGTAAAATTTTCCATTAGTAAATAATCGCTTAGTACCGTCAGGAGAAGATTTATTGACCGGCCATTGCACCGGTTTTAAACGGTTGTATTGTGTTTCTGTCAAATGACATAAACCAGAAAGGTCTAAATCACGACGGCCTTGGTTATCCACCTCCGTTAACCCTGTGTACTCGGCAAATATCTCACTGGGCGACTCAAAATTAAAACCGCTAGCAAACCCCATGGCTTTGGCGACGTCACAAATGATTTTCCAATCGTGTTTGGCTTCGCCTGTTGCAGGTAACATGCCGCGCTGACGTGAAATACGCCGCTCTGAATTAGTTACCGTGCCATCTTTTTCTGACCATCCCGTTGCGGGTAAAGCAATGTGTGCATAGTCCAGGGTATCGTTTTTAGACACACAATCAGACACCACCACCAGCTCACATTTTTTTAAGGCTGCAGCAATTTTTTGTCTGTTGGGCATACTCACCATCGGGTTTGTCGCCATGATCCACAAGGCTTTGACTTTACCACTATGAATATTTTCAAATAAATCTACGGCTTTTAAGCCTGGTTTATTGGCGATAGTTGGTGATTGCCAATAAGTTTGTACTGTTTGACGATGTTCTGGGTTTTCAATATCCATATGACAAGCCAACATGTTGGCCAAGCCACCTACTTCGCGCCCCCCCATAGCATTAGGCTGACCTGTTAGCGAAAACGGCCCACATCCCTCACGGCCAATTTTACCCGTGGCTAAATGGCAATTAATAATACTGTTAGCTTTGTCAGTACCAGAAGAAGACTGATTCACGCCCATACAATAAGCGGTGACGACTTTATCGGTTTGGCTAAACAAGTTGTAAAAACTGAGTAACTCTGCTTCTGTTATGTCACATTGTTTGGCGACCTTCGCCAAGGTCCAAGACGCACAGTTACTTAATACCTGTGCAACCCCCTGGGTATAGGCTGAAATATAATCGAGATCCAAAACATCTTGGGCTGCTAGATGAGTGAATAAACCATTGAACAAGGCCACATCTGATCCCGGCTTCACGGCTAAATGCAGATTCGCTAATTCTGAGGTGGCCGTTTTGCGAGGATCAATGTTCACCACTTGCATGGCAGGGTTAAGCTTTTTGGCTCGATCGATACGTTGAAATAATACGGGGTGGGTCCACGCGGCGTTAGAGCCTACCAATACCAATAATTCGGCTTGTTCTAAATCTTCATAACAACAAGGTACGGCATCAGCACCAAAGGCACGTTTATAGGCTGCCACGGCAGAAGACATACACAGTCTCGAATTAGTATCGATATTGGCGCTGCCGATATAACCTTTCATTAATTTATTAGCGACGTAATAGTCTTCAGTCAACAATTGCCCCGACACATAAAACGCCACTGAATCAGGTCCATGCTCTGCGATGACCTGATTAAATTGACTGGCCACTTGGGTAATTGCCTCATCCCAACTGGCTTGTTTACCGCCAATCATGGGGCTAAGTAAACGACCTGATACCGTGTTAGTTTCCAGTAATTTACTGCCTTTAACACACAAACGCCCAAAGTTCGCCGGGTGTTCGCTACTACCTACAAGATCGGTTAATATCTTATCCGTACTAATTTGCACATCTACCCCACACCCCACACCGCAGTATGGGCAAGTAGTGCTGAACAAAGAAGGTGCGTTGCAATTGAGTTTTTTAGGCATAAAACGACCCGGTGACATTAATTAGTCAACCCACTGCAACTGCACGTGGTTTTGTTCAATACGCACCGGGTATACGATCAACTTAATGGCATCATCGTCAAGACACTGGCCTGACTCTAAACAATGACGTTGTTTGTACAGCGGTGAAATGATCACCTTAGCGTCTTGCACCGAGCCCAACAAACCGCGATACAACACATTGGCTTTGCCAATAGGATCCCAGTTACTGACTGCAAAAATTTGTTCGACATTAGCGCTTTTTATTTTGAACAAGGCAATTTGTTGGTCGTTAAATAAAGCGCAAACTCCAGAGTTTGCGACTAAATCTGTATCGCGGCATACCGTGATCCAATTATGTTGTGTACTCATAATATCTCTCCTTAAACCAATTCTGTGGCAAGTTCAGTGTCTTTTTCTTGACGGCTTTGTGTTTGGATATTTTGAGTTTTATTAAAATGTTCCTTTTCTGACTCCGTTGCCGGGCGGATTTGCTCACGCTCTTCAACAAACACAATATTCATATCCGACTCTTCACTGTTAACAAATTGGCGGAAACGTTTACGAGATTCTTCACTTTCGATAGCGGTTTTCCATTCACACTGGTAGGTGTCGACCACTTTTTGCATTTGGGCTTCAAGCTCTTTTCCTAAGCCTAATGAGTCTTCAATTACCACTTGTTGTAAATAGGCTAAACCGCCCTCAAGGTTTTCCATCCATACCGATGTACGTTGTAAACGGTCACCTGTTCTGACGTAAAACATCAGTACTCGGTCTATGTATTTAACTAAGGTCTCGGTATCTAAGTCGGTTGCAAACAAATCACCATGGCGCGGTTTCATGCCACCGTTACCACATACATATAGATTCCAGCCATTTTCTGTGGCGATGATGCCAATGTCTTTGCTTTGAGCTTCGGCGCATTCGCGGGTACAACCCGAGACAGCAAACTTAATTTTGTGCGGTGCACGTAAACCTTTGTAGCGATTTTCCAACTCGATAGCTTGACCCACTGAGTCTTGCACACCGTAACGACACCAAGTGCTACCTACACATGATTTAACGGTTCTAAGTGCTTTGGCATAGCCGTGGCCAGTCTCAAAACCAGCATCGATAAGGGTTTGCCAAATAGCAGGCAGTTGTTCAACTCGGGCACCAAATAAATCGATACGTTGGCCTCCGGTGATCTTGGTATACAACTTATAATCTTTGGCCACTTGACCTAACACAATGAGTTTTTCAGGGGTGATTTCGCCACCTGCAATCCGAGGAATAACAGAATAAGTGCCGTCTTTTTGCATATTTCCAAGGTAAGTATCGTTGGTGTCTTGCAGACTGATATGGTCAGGCTTGAGGACAAAATCATTCCATACTGATGCTAAGATCGATCCTGTTGCAGGTTTACAAATTTCACAGCCTAAACCTTTACCGTGTTTTTCAAGCATGTCGTCAAAGGTTTTGATAGCGCCGACTTTGACGAGATGAAACATTTCTTGTCGTGAATAAGCGAAATGTTCGCAAATGTCTTTTTTCACTTCTACGCCACGTTTGGTGAGTTCGCTGTCCACGACTGTTTTAAGCAGTGCAGTACAACCGCCACAGCCTGTGCTGGCTTTAGTGCAAGATTTGATATCCGCTAAATTGCAACTGCCGGTATCAAAGGCTTCAATGATGTCACCTTTTGATACGTTGTGGCATGAACAAATAGTGGCCGTGTCTGGCAGTGCATCCACACCAAGCGCAGGTGCTGCATCGGCACCCGCTGGTAAAATAAGACTTTCTGGATGTGCTGGTAATTCAATATCGTTTAATGCGTATTGCAGCAAGGTGTCGTAATCACTGTTGTCCCCAATCAGAACTGCACCCAATAGTTTTTTCTGCTCGGCGTCAACCACAATTTTTTTGTATACTTCTAATGGTTGATTTTCGTAGGTGTAATATAAAGCCCCTTCGGTTCTAGCATGAGCATCACCTATTGAACCAACTTCTACCCCCATTAGTTTTAATTTGGTGCTCATATCAGCACCTTGAAAAGTGACATCGCCACCCATAATATGACTAACCGCGGCTCTGGCCATAGTGTAACCAGGCGCCACTAAACCAAAGATAAAGTTATTCCATAAGGCACATTCACCAATCGCATAAATACTGGCATCGCTGGTAAGACATTGATCATTTACGACTATCCCACCGCGCTCACCGATGTCGATATCGAATTCACGGGCTAATGCATCTTGCGGACGAATACCTGCCGAGAACAAAATCATGTCTGTTTCTAACACTTCACCATCAGCAAAGCACATTTTATAGCGACACGTGTCACCGGCTTCAATACTTTGGGTGGCTTTTTGTGTATGGACTTGTACACCCAGAGCTTCGATTTTACTGCGCAGTACACGACCACCGCCGCTGTCTACCTGCACGGCCATCAGCTGCGGGGCAAATTCAACTACATGAGTATGTAAGCCTGCTTCTTTTAGGGCGTTGGCTGCTTCTAAACCTAACAGACCACCGCCCACTACCACACCTACTTTACTGACGGCAGAAGAAGCACTGATGTTTTCAAGATCTTCGATAGTACGGTATACCAAACAATGAGGTTGGTCGTTCCCTGGGATGGGCGGAACAAAAGGATACGAGCCAGTTGATAAAACTAACTTATCGTATTCAAACACGTCTCCCGCCTCGGTGGTAACTGATTTAGTCAACTTGTTAATGTTGGTAACCTTGGCATTGAGTGCAAATTTAATATTGTGTGCTTGATAATATTCTGGTGAAGTTAAGGCCAGCTCTTCCGCAGTTTTACCAGAAAAATACTCGGATAAATGAACACGATCGTAAGCAAGCCTTGGCTCTGCTGACAGCACCACAATATCTAATTGAGTGGCATTAATTGCGTTGTCAGCGTTGCTAGGCACATTATTTTGTTGTATGAGTTGCTCAACAAAATGGTGACCCACCATGCCATTGCCTACTACTACTATTCGCATGTTATTCCCGTTATGTACATTTATTAAGTCAGACATGAGTCACCTCTGCATTTTTCTGTATTTTTTGAGTGCAAAAAAAAACCCAATATTCTAGTTCAGGAATATGTGGGCTTCTTTGCCAAGTTACCTTGCATATAATTTTTGTATAGAAAATGAAATATGTTTAGCAACAATTTTATTGTTTCTACATTTAATCCATACAGAAATGATGCCAATAATTAATGCTATATAATTCAATTGGTTATTTGAAAAATAGAGGTGTAACACTACAAATATTGCTCTTATTCAATGCAACAGCACCAATATAGAGCATTAAAAAAGACTGAGTGATGTTGCGTTAAGTCATACAGCGAAGATATTCTTGTAGCCAGTTTTACACCTAGATACCTATTGGAAGAAATAACAAAATAACTTAGATAAAAACGTTCACACTGTGCACTATTCTATTATTTACCCTGAGCCTACAAGCTGCATCAGTGTGGAAAATTACGAATGATCAGCTATGTTTAGTTTTAACTCGTGAATTTATCCCTTTGAATGACTTGTTATATGCAACGCTCCATAAACTAACCTAAAATATTGTATTATTATTTTTAGATTCCTTTGGAACAGGCTGCCCAACTCCCCAGAGCTCAACAATTTTCCCTTCTTTCATTCGAAATATCTGGATACCAGCACCACCAAGGGATTCAGGTGTATGTTTGACGTGAAGATGGAGCCAAACAAGATCACCGTCAGAAGCGGTTCGATTGACAGTCATTGAAAGTTCTGGGTACTTCTTATAACGGCTTGCAAACAAGCTCAACAACGCATCTCGCCCATCAGGTATATTCGGTGCATGCTCAATAAAGTTTTCGCCGTAACATTCATTACGCAAAATATCTATGCTTTCCTGTGGCTCAAGATCAGGGCGATTCTCAAGTATTTCCATGCAATACAAGGCCTTCTTTAAGTTCACCGATCAAATTAAGTGTGAAAACTCCAAAGAGTAAGGCTTTAAGAGATATCATTCCAATATTCATATATTTCATTTAATCAGCTGTGTCAGAATGTACATGAAAATTTTGTTTGTTATGAGTTTTTATACCAGTATGAATCACGCTCGCCTTGATCGTTACTTAGCCTGTTTTTTCATGATATAGATGAAACCCATACAAAATTAAACAGCCACATATTATCCCTGGTAACCCTTCATACGCCATATTCTGTAAGCCTAAGTATCGCCACATTAATGCGGTAGTAAACCCTGCCAACATCGCAATAACACACGCTTTTTGTGATGGATTAGCCCCGAAACATAAGGTTATTAATAGTGGTACAAAAGCACTGGCTAGGCCTGACCAAGCCATGATGACCATACTGAACACACTTTGGTTGTTGGATAATGCGAACAAGAGTGCTGTGCCAACAATAACGATGGTCGCCACTTTTAGCATCCATGGTTTTTCAATATTGTGCGGGAGTATGTCGTGAGTAAGCGCCGCTGAACAACTTAAGGCGAGCGAGTCTGCTGTAGACATCGTGGCGGCAAAAATACCGGCAAGAATTAATCCAACCATTGCGGGAGGTAATAATTGTTGTGCCATAGTGGGGAGTGCCAGTTCAGCATCAAAGCTGCCGGTATCGCTAAGGTAAATACGTGCTAATAAGCCAACACACGTTGCAAGGGAATAGAATAAAGTAAAGTAGAGGTAGTACCAAAGCTTGGCTTGAACCATATTTTTATTACTGTTGAGACTCATAAAACGAATCATAATATGGGGTTGGCCAATCACAGAAAGACCGGCGAAAATCCAACTAACAATAAAAAGTGCGCCACCTGCTAAGCCTGAGACGACTAAATCTTTTGGTAACCAATCCATAAAGCCGTCTATAGTATTCATCTGATCAATAGCACCTGTGAGGCCTCCTAATTGCATTGTCGCTACAACAACGAGTGCACCCATTGCAAAAATCATCACTATGGATTGTGCTGCATCAGTCCAAATTGATGCGCGTATACCTCCTGCAATGCAATAAAACGCCACCATCAAAGCACCCACTACGGCACCAGACCACTGGGGCCATTCCAGTAATACATGAAGCGCTTTACCGCCGGCGACGAGTTGTGCTGCCGCGTAGGTCAACAAAAATATAAGCGATATAACGCCAATTAAACGTTGCAGAGTGGTGAATGATTGTCCATTCCAGTGGCTAAGTACACCAGCATAACTTACTTCATCGGTACTTTCGGTGGCTTTACGTAAGCGTCTATGGGCAAAGGTGGAAGCTAGGA
>CAJQKX010000180.1 GCA_905479025.1 uncultured Paraglaciecola sp. | reverse complement strand
CCAATTGTGTGGCGAAAACGTTTAGCTGTGATCTTCAAACGAGTATCTGTTCTTTCCGAAGTGATGTTGAGAATTTCCGATGTACTTCTAATGAGACTAGAAAAGTATGCTGCCTTAAGGTGTAAGAAATCTCCCCTAATATTGTTCATAAGTATCCGAACGTCATCGATCTTCTTAAGCTCATTGGATGGGAATAGCGCCAGCTCACATAAAGCAATGTCATCGACTTCTTTAAATTTATCAAGGACCAATTGTTTAGTTTTTTCTGCGTGGAGCTGTAGAACGATCCAAAGATCCTGGTCGATAATGGTTTTATTGAATAACTCTCGAAACGTTTGCCCTCTCTGTTTTCTTCGTGGGACATTAATGTAGTAAACAGGAATGTCATCTTTTGTTCTGGATTCTTGCATATCCTTAATTTTAAGATCTGAAACTTGTATTCCGCGGCGACCCGTTTGAGCAAGAAACATTAACGCTGCGTACTGTACCAAGGACATCTTGCCTTCGGTAAAGCATTGCAGGCTTCTTGCCATAATATTCTCAAGCTCCAAGTCAGAGAAGGGCCCTTCGATAAGATCATGCGTTTCAACAGCTTTAAACGTTACTTCTCTATTCGCACTTACTGTATGTTCTTTTAATGTGTTTACAAAATCAGGACTTATACCAGGAATGCCAAGATTATAGCCGTGGAGAATAAATGATTTCATAATTACAGGATATTGCAAAGAATTTGCAGAAGAAACCCACTTGAAAAAACTAGTGGAGTCGAGAGTGCTTGCGTTTTTGAGAAAATTCCTAAGCGCAACGCATTCTCCTTCAATTGTTCTTGGCATATATGTTTTTACGCGTTCGAGCAAGGTAGATCTAATAAAAGCCGCCGAATTTAGGTCTGCCTCCTCAATGAAATCTAAGCAAAGGCTTGTATCCTTATCTAACACCCAGCGATCGGCATTTGGATTGATCTTATAGCCACTTTGTGTAAATACGAGTTTTACAGAAGAGGAGGGCGCTGGAAAACTATTTTGCATTGTGGTCTCATCCATCGCTGCGTCTTTTCATTTTTGCCAACCTCTCTTGGTGCTTTTCAATCGATTGATGTGCTTTCTCAACAATATGTCTTCTGTTGTAGGTCGACGCCATTCCAGATGTAGGATTCCACCCCATTAAATATGATCGCATTTGTTCTTCCTGCGCTTCTGATAATTTCTGTTTTGAGAGATCAAGCGAGAGAGAGAACTCATAGTTCCACTGATGGCGTAATTTATGCGGCGACAATGTTCGATCATCTACTGCGACTTTAAGCTGTTTAAAAATATAATCAATGCTGGAAATCGATAGTGGCAGTCCCTCGGTGCTACCTTTATGAGAGACGAAAAGGTACCCGTGCTTCTTAGCTGCTACCATTTTTCGCCGTTGACGAATCTGATATTCTTGAATACATAAACTTAAGTGACTGGAAATAGGGAGAGTACGTTCAGCGGTCTTCACTACCGGTTGATGCTTTCGTGTATCTGTCATTTCATCAGGCCGTCTTTTGACCCTAAGTGTGTTACTTTGGAAATTAATATCATCTAACCTAATGTTTGCCAGTTCACCTTTGCGCAAACCAAGAGAGGCAAATAGCTCTATTATTAGTACATTTCGAAATCTCACATTGGGTGCAAATGGGTTTTCGGGATCGAATTCACGAGTTATCTGGTGTAGTCGTTCCAAAGTCGTTTCGCTTAGTGCACTATCTAGCTGCTCTACTTTATATCGCGATTGTTGGCGCGGGCGGCGTTTTTTAAAGGTATTCACCATGCTGTCAACGGATCCTTTAAGTTCTTGGTCCAATTGCTTGTTATGAAGAGTAACCGCCAAAAAGTCCAAATATTGAGCTGTCACTGACATTCGCTGATATTGAGTATTACGGGAAACAAAGTCTTGAACCTTGCCGAAAGGTAATATTTGAGACTGATCATCGCCAACCTGGACAGGCGATATTCTTTTCTTGCAAAAGTCCCTAAGAGAGTCCAACTCATAACCAGTAAGAAATTTAGAAGATTGAAACCTTTTAACAAGATCTACACGGTATTCTGATTGCCAGCGTTCAAGTACCTGCAATGCAATCAGAGACATTTTAATGGTTCCTAGCGCCATGGAAGCTGCACGAACCTGCGTCGTGATAAACAGATTTGGGTAATAGAGAGGGATTCCTGACTGATCAGCTAACAATACAGCGCGCTCACCATTGTCACACGTGATGTGTTTTAGAGTAGGTATGTTCACTTTATATCTCTGCAAATGTTACAAACTTTCATCCTACTTACAATGTAGAATTTGGGCAATGCAAACGTTACAGGGCAAAAGAGGCTAATATCCCATATTTAAAGGGCTGGAGGTTAAGACATAACAAACAAACTGACACTACAGTATATTTAACATAATATACATTATGCGCATAGTTATGCATTACTTGTTAGAGGCCCAGCCTTCTATCTTTCATGTGAATCTCCTTATTAAAGTTAATTATCAGGCCAATAATTTCCTAATTAGCGCTA
>CAJQKX010000179.1 GCA_905479025.1 uncultured Paraglaciecola sp. | reverse complement strand
TGCGCTCAGCCCAATCACAAACATTTTCTGCGCCTAAAAGATTACACTCATAATATTCATAACTCTCATGACCTGGTTCACGATGAACAGCCGAAAAGTTTGCGACAAGATCAATTGATTCGTTGGGTATCCAGTCAATTGCATTTCTAACATCCCCCTCAACTATGATAATGTTCGGAAAACTGGCTACCATTTTTTTACGGAATTCGGACCCTTTATTGCCAATTAGTTCATTATCATAGAGGTAGACTCTATAGAACCCCTTCTCCTCAATCAAATGTCTAGCGAAAAAGGTCCCAATAAAACCGACACCACCAAATATCACTGCACTTCCCAAAATATCCCCCTCAATACCTAACCATGTTGTTGTCAAATAACCAAATATACAATCAAGGTTTTCATATTTGCATATATAACTTAATACCTGCCAACACAATTTCACGAAGATAGTCAAAAACTGTCGGATGCATACAAAAAATCAAGAACCACATAATTTTATTGCCAAGGAAACAACAGTTTCGTTCAAATGAATAAATTATCTGTACAGGTAAGCTTGACCAAGATACCAGCACAGGAAAGCAAATACATCTAATTAAAAAGATCCCTGTTCTAACAATATTTTCCTTGCCTGCCGCACTACTTTATTCGCCAATACAAATGACAAACAAATACCTAAATGAATCCTGACAGGCCCGAAAAAGCCAAAATTATTCTATCAAATCCCTTTCTTCTACCAAATCTAATACAGAAAACAAAAATACTAAATCTACGAGAAAGAGAATTCTCCATGGCTAAAAATTCATCCAATTGGCACTTTACAGGGTGTTTAAAACAAGCACGCTCCGCCAATTGACACGCGAGTACAATTTGATCTTTGTACCATCCAGACCGAATTAGTCGAATTCGTTGCAACACTGCATTGAACCCAAAACGGGCTCCAGTGTCATTGCCACCGTGCTGGCGATAACTCATTGAGGGAGATGGATCAAAATACCATTTCAACCCCCAACACCTCACTAGGAGATACACCAGCCAATCATGGTAGTAAAACTTTTTTGTCGCGTCGTCATTATGCAAAAGAAAATTCTGAACCCGACAAAACACATCTGCAGCGAGTACAAAACTGCATCCCTGACCCCCACCTTCAAATAAAAAATCAATTTCGCTAACATTCGCAGCCTGATGTAACACTTTTGACCGACCACTAGGCCAAAATGCTTCAACTGAACTGGAATAACCACCGCAACCTGATTTCTTGAGTGCATCTATGGCAGTTCGTAGTTTACCTGGAAACCAAACATCATCCTGATCCGAAAAAGCTACATATTCGTAATTAGTTAAGTCAACATTGCGAAATAAATCCAAAAAGTTTTGACCCGCTGAGCCGGACTTAAACGTCCGAGATATGACATTAAGCGACTTGCCTTCCAAACGTTTTTGTTCAATAACATCTAATGTCGAATCGTCCGAACAATCATCACTAATAACAATATGCACGACCACCCCTTCTTGACAAGCTATCGAATCGAGCTGCTCCCCAATCCATAACTCACCATCGTACGAAGCTAATAAAACCAAGACACTCGGTAAATATTTTTCTTGCATGTTAGTCATTAGAATAAGTACCTAAATCAGACCAAGGTTCCGACAAAATCGTTATTATTACAAATTGATATGTCAGGAAAATATGATCAATAAAAAAAATGGCAATGAACTTTTCACTAGAGTAGCGCGCATAATTAAACATGGAATTCACGTTATTTCCCACGAAATGTCCGCCACGCGAGTTCGATAAATACAAACATCGATTTCAATAAAAGGTAACAAAAAAATCTTATTCTAAAGAACCGATCTAAGAAAGGATGAAATACCAAAATCCATTCGCTTTTGAGAGAATAAAGAATGGATTTAGCATTCATATTTTTTCTGACAGGATTCCAACCACGGCAATGGTAAGCTGATAATTCGCCAACCATCATTAGTTTTGCATCGCTAGCGCGAACTCTAAGAGATAAGTCAATATCCTCTTTGTACATGAAATATCTTTCATCCCAAACTTTACCATTAACCAGCGACTCATTTAATGCACTCCGACGACAAAGCATAAAGGCCCCGCTAAGTCCATTGACTTCTCTAGTACTCGACGTATCGATTGAAATCAATGATCCCTGAAAAATATCATAAAACTTACCCCACCATGTAAAATCAATACCGCAACTATCAATCAAACCAGTGGGCGTATTGTCTTTTAAGCTAAAGCCATCTAACCGTGGCGAAACGACAGCAACGCTGAGCCAGTCAGGGCGATCCATTAAGGCTAACAACTTCTCAAGCACATGCTGATCAACAAAACAGTCTGGATTCAAAAATAAAATATATTTGCTAGTCGACAATGACGCTGCAAATCCAATATTATTTGCCGCGCCAAATCCAACATTTGGCCTCCTAATCAATTTTATTTCGGGCATTTCTTCAAGGACGCTTAAGTACTCTTTTTTTGACGAGCCACTATCTACAAGGATTAAATCACACCCTATATTTCTTAGCGCGCTGATACATTTGAAAACTACGTCATCACTATTGTGTAAAACTATTATGACTGTAAGTGGAACTAGATTATTCAACTGTTATTATCCCTACGGATCTATTTCTTTAAAATAGAAGCTATTTTTTTTGGGACCGGACCCAAATTTCCATTAATGCCATCGGAATAAGCAAGCAAAAGTACTCTAATCCTCAACAGCTTGTGATTAGTTGTTAAAAGTACCTTAAGGCAGTCCATTGTAACTCCAATCAGCAAAGCAATATTTCTTTTCAAACTCGGCGCTATGTGCTTCCTTACAGTCGAAATTAGATTTCTTCTATTGAGATAAATAAGATGGAACCTATCAAGAGGAATATATTGATAATTAACAAAACCCCACGCTTTACGATTATCAACTCTGTTGCCGTCCTTGTGAATAATAACTGCCTTCGTATCCAATATTATTTTCCCTAATTTTTGGATACGAAGACAATATTCAAGATCATCGTTATATATAAAAAATGACTGTTCCGGAAGTCCGATCGAATCTATTATCGCTGCCCTAAATAGTAGACCTACAAATGAGGCTGTCTGAATTCGAATATTAGAAAACTCTTCATATGATAGGTTAGGTATTGGCACCTGAATATTGGGAACGAACCAGTTTCCGACTTTACCTCTATGGAGAAGCTGACGATTTCCATCGAGACCTATTACAGCGGGCGCTACGGCAATACAACTTGAATCCTTCCCAATAGTATTAATGAGTTTTTGGAGACAATCAGTTTCTGGCTCAGCATCGTCATCCATTACCCAAACAAAATCACAGCCGATTTGGTTAGCTCGTAAAATCCCCTCATGAAAGCCGCCAGCGCCACCGGTGTTCTCATTTAGTCTTACGAGCTCAACCACAGGATGAGAACCGTAGCGGCGTTCTACGGTATCTGCAGCACCATCGGTAGACGCATTGTCTATGATAATCACTTTGTGTAACGGAATACTCTGAGATAACAAGCCGTCTATAGTTTCAGTAACAAGGTCGCTTCTATTAAAAGATACAACTACTGCAATAATTTTGAATTCCAGATTTTAATATCCGATAATTGAAAGGTCAGTCAGCTTAAATAACAAATGGCTTTGGGGATCTAATTTTTAATCGTAAGAGAAGGTAAATAGGTAGAATCACAACAATACTATTTTGTATCATATAGAACAATTGCCC
>CAJQKX010000178.1 GCA_905479025.1 uncultured Paraglaciecola sp. | reverse complement strand
GAGCTTCCGAGACTAATTTTTTATCTGGCGACAGCTCAAGATGATGAAAAGCTGTTCGATAGTAATGTCGCAAAGCACTTTAAAGAAAAAGATATTGTTGCGTTGGTGTTGAATGCACCCAGACTCGAAGATGCCGCCGCAGAGGTTTTGGCGTTACAACGAATTCACACGAGTCGGCATGAAATGCAGTCAGACCCGATCGCGAAACAAGAATATTATCAACGCCTGAGCGTGGCTCAACGGACTGAGACAAACTTAATACAGGATATTTTTGAGCGACCTGAGGACAGTCGATGGACTTCCAATGGCAAAGAGCTCACTGTTACATCTAAGCGCGGTTTGCAGGTTGCATTATCCGCTGTGCTCGACCAGGTTTATGCGAAGGCACCGGCGATCCGGAATGAGCTAGTCAATCGCACAAAAGTATCAAGCCAGGCTGCCGCAGGACGAAATAGAGTAATGGCTGCAATGCTCGAGAATGAATCAAAGCCCGACTTAGGCATTGAAGGATACCCGCCTGAAAAGGCAATTTACAGATCAGTTTTGATGGATACCGGTATACACATCAAGGATGGTAAGACCTGGAGGTTGTGTGTTCCATCAAATAAATCGACTACGTGGGAGGTGTGGCAGGAAATTGAGTCTTTTCTGGAGTCAACCGAAGAACAGCCGCGCCCTTTAGAAGAACTAGGGAAGACGCTTACTCGGCCGCCTTACGGCGTGAAAGAGGGTTTGTTGCCTATCTTCTATATGGCGGCAATAAGAATTCATCAGTATGAAATTGCATTGTTTGAAAATCGATTGTACACACCAGAAATAACTATTGAGCAGGTAGAGCGTTTGGTGAAACGGCCGGATCAATTTGCTGTTCAGCGTTTCCGTATCGATGGTATTAACGCCTCCATCTTTGAGCAGTACAGCGATGCTCTTTTTGGGGATAAGAAAAACAAGGGGAAGCGATCGACCCTGGATTTTGCGAAACCGATTGCCAGCTTTATTGGGGACCTTCCTGAGTATACCAAGCGAACTAAGGCAGCTGAACTATCTGTGTCAGCCCAAAAAGTGAGAAACGCTTTTCAACTCGCAAAGTCGCCTGAGAACTTGTTATTTGAAGATCTTCCAAAGGCTTTAGGTCTTAATCTAACTAGGGAGAATATGGCGTCGAAAAAAGACGTCGAAGGACTTTCTCAGAAGTTAACCAACGTACTGCGTGAGCTCAAACACTGTTATCGTGATTTTATAGGTTCAGAGCAAAATTTGTTGGCCGATGCACTGCTTAGAAAACCAAAACTTGAATTGACTGAACTTCGCGCCGAAGTATATGGCCGCTTTAGTGGTTTGGAAAACTACACGGTTGATCGCGACGGTTTGCGAGCGTTATTGATGCGGTTGGGGTCGAAGAAAGAGAGTGATGAACAGTGGCTAGAAAAGATATTGTCATTTCTGGGTCAAAAGCCAACCGAAAAATGGAGCGATGCAGATCGCAGTGAAGCCCATTTTCGATTGCATAAGTACAGCACGCAGATCAAAGATTTACGCACCTTGAGACTCCATGAAGACAAGGTTTCTGGAGTGAAGGGTGAGAACTTGCAAGTGCTTCTTATTAAAGCGTTGCGTAAGGGGTCTTCAGAGAGAAGTCAGGTCGTTGCGATTGATGATGTGCAGTTAGAAGCAATTAAATCCGTTCAAGTTGATTTGGAAAAAGCTCTTGAAGGAGTTTCTGATATGGAGCTTAAACTAGCGGCAATTGCACAATTAACAGAACGGTTTTTGGAAGAATACGAAAAACCTATTACTTTAGAGAGCAAAAAGACAAAGCGGAGTAAGAAAAATGTCAAATAAGATCGGTATGATGGCCGCCACGTCGAATACTACGGCTAGGCACGTGCTTGGATTATCTGGTGGCAAAGACAGTGCTGCGCTAGCTATATACCTAAAAGATAATTACCAAGAGATTCACGAGAAAACTGAATATTTCTTTTCAGATACCGGCGCCGAATTAAAAGAGGTCTATGATTTCTTAGACAAGATGGAAGCCTACTTAGGCAAGGAAATAGTACGACTCTCGAGTGGGCGGACGTTTGAACATTTGTTAAAGATTCATAATGACTATTTACCATCGCCTAGAGCCCGATGGTGCACTATTATGATGAAAATTAAACCCTTTGAAAAATATGTTGGCGATGATGATGTTATTAGCTATTTCGGAATTCGGGCGGATGAAAACCGAGAGGGTTACATCTCGAAAAAGGATAACATCAAGGCGGCATTTCCCTTTGTGGACGACGGTCTTGTTCGGGATGACATATTTAATATCTTAGAAAGCTCTGTTGGGATTCCGGAATATTACAAATGGCGTAGTCGCTCTGGTTGCTATTTTTGCTTTTTCCAACAACAGAAAGAGTGGCTTGGTTTGAAGCAGAATCATCCAGAGTTATTCGCGCAGGCTGTAAAAATCGAAAAAGAGTCTGGTGATGGGTATACATGGGTGCAAGGTAAAACCTTGGAAGAGCTCGTTGAAAAAGCTGAAAAGGATGGCCTCAATCCGGTTCAGGATAATAAGAAAGTTAAGGCTCGCTGGCAGGACCAACTTAGAAACAGTGAGGAAGAGTCCGCAGACCAATCTTGCTTGATTTGTACACTCTAGGGCTCGCTGGAAAGGAAACGGGTAATATTGAAGAAATGCAGGCTGCAGAATCTGGACATTGGCTGGTACATTACGGTATAGAAATTGGAGCAGATCAATTGGACTATATAATTTGTAGAAGTTCAGACCTGATCTGACAGTTACCCGTTTATTCGTAACTGACTGTCAGGTTAAGTTTAGTTGAATAACTTTTCCTTCCAGATTGATTTACCGTCGATGAGTGTTTGCATCGGC
>CAJQKX010000177.1 GCA_905479025.1 uncultured Paraglaciecola sp. | reverse complement strand
CGATAAGTCAAATAAGTGGTAAAACCTTCATTTAACCATAGGTCTCTCCAGGTGGCATTAGTAACTGTATTACCTGACCAAGAGTGGGCTAATTCATGTGCAATCAACGACACTAAACTTTTATCACCCGCAATCACAGTGGGGGTAATGAAAGACAGCCTTGGATTTTCCATACCTCCAAAAGGAAAAGATGGAGGCAAAATTAATAAGTCGTATCTATCCCAACTATAGGGTCCAAAGGCTTCTTCCGTAGCAATAAGCATAGACTCAGTATCAGCAAACTCAGCAGCAGCGGCATTTAAAATACCTTTTTCGGAATACACTCCTGTGCGCTCACCCATTGATTTAAAGTGTAAGTCACCTACAGCTAAAGCGATTAGGTATGACGGAATAGGTTGTGGCATCGAGAATTCATAAATCCCGTCTCGTTCGGTGTTAGGATCGTTAGACGCACTCATTACAGCAAGTAGTGACTTAGGCGTGCGAATAGTAGCCTCATAGGTCATCCTGACTTGAGGGGAGTCTTGCAGCGGAATAAAACTGCGAGCGTGTATAGCTTGCGCTTGAGTGAATAAAAACGGGTGTTTTTTACCTGCAGTTTGTTCTGGAGTGAGCCACTGTACGCCAGATGCTCTAGGTGAAGTCTGATAACTTATCAATACACTATCGACAGCAGAAGGTACATCAATAGTTAAAGCAGCTCCTAAAAACGAATCGCCGTTGGCCACATTAAAATTTACCTCTTTCCCCATAGCAGTGACACTGTTAATAGTTAAGTCACGTGTATCTAATATCAGTTGTGTTGCATTGTGAGCTACTTTCTGAAAATTTAACTCTGCAGTGCCAACTAACACCTTCTTCATAAAATCCACTGTCAAATCCAATTTTAGGTGAGTCACTTTAATAAACTCTGGATTGGCAAACGAATGATAATCTTTACCCACTTGAATCGCATTTTTTGCAACTTCAGCAGAAGGTACAGATTGATCTACTTTAAGGTTAGCGTTGGTGTAAGATGGATTAACATTAGATGACTGGTCCTCAGAACAACTACTCAGAATGGTTGCCGCCAAAGCAGCAGCAACAATAATATATTTTATAATCATGATTTTACCTGATAGAAAGTACCTATTTAAATTGTGGCATATTTACCAGCACATAAAAATATGTAATCGCTGGAGGTTGCTTGAAATAACAAGTAGTTGAACATAAATATACACTGCGATTCCAAGTGGAAACAAAAATGACAAATAATGAAATGTTGGACGATGGTCTAGATGCCTTTTTAAACGAGCTTAAAGACGTTAAACCTATTCAACAAACAGATAGGGCTCTTACTAATCAACCAAAAAACACATTGGCACAACAATTAAAAAGACAAGCAATTGAGGATAATCAAAATCTTATCAATAATTATCTGAGTGTCGAAAAAGTTGAGCCTGTAGATCCATACGACCACATCAGCTTCAGACAAGACGGCGTACAACACGGGGTTTTTAAAAATTTAAGGTTAGGAAAATACAAAATTGATTTTGTATTAAATCTTCAACAATATAAATTTGAACAGGCAAGAACAGCTATTTTTACTCAGATAACAAATAGTCACAATGAAGGTGAGCGCACCTTATTAATTAAACACGGTCTTGGTTTACGCAGTCAGCCATTTCCGGCACTTTTAAAAAGTTACCTGCATCAATGGTTACAACAAATGCCTGAAGTGATTGCATACCACACGGCACAACCCAATCATGGAGGAAACAGCGCGGTTTATGCATTAATAAAAAAGAATCAGCAAGAAAAAAACAACAACAGGGAATTACATCGCAAAAAGTAACGATTTAATATAGAGATACTGCTTTCTAAGTTTAAGAATCTATTTTAATCAAGTGCTCTGATGATATATCTGCAGAAAATTGTGAAATTGTAGAAGACTTGGCTGAAGCGCTAAAGATAGCAGCAACAATCAAAAAGATAACAGTGACTATTACACCGGTTAAACCAAAGCCTTTATTTGAACGATTCATGAGAGTCTCTTATTATTTTTTTTTATCGAACATATATCTTTTAAAACTTCATAAGAGATATAGATTTAGAACTCCCTGTCAAATTTGAGCAAATAATAATCACTATTTCACTTATAAACAAGGGTTTTATTAATTTTCAAAAAGAAACTTGAAATTATCAAACAACTTAAAGTGACTGAAGTTGTAAATATTCCTATCACTAATAAAATCAATATCAGTTTTACAAACCAATTTTGACCACTTACAGTCAGTATTTTTAGCCTAAGTTTAATAAAAGTTCCTGCTAGCCTAAATAAACTCGAGCGTTTCTAAACATGCGCATCCAAGCGCTATCTTCTTGCCAATCATCTGGATGCCAAGAATTTGCAACAGTTCTGAATACTCTTTCAGGATGGGGCATCATAATCGTTGACCTACCATCAGTACTAGTTAATCCAGCAATACCTAGTGGAGACCCATTTGGGTTAGCAGGGTAGTTTTGGGTGACACTACCGTAATTATCCACATATTGCAGAGCAACGGCTGCGCTTTGTAAAGCGTTGAATGCACCTTGTTCGGTGGCAAACTCTGCACGCCCTTCACCGTGAGAAACTGCAATTGGCATTCTTGAGCCCTGCATACCATCAAAAAATACTGACTTTGATGATTTAACTTCTAACATCGCTACACGTGCCTCAAAACGCTCTGATTGATTCGACACAAAATGTGGCCACAGCTCTGCACCTGGAATTAGTGACTTCAAATTAGACATCATCTGACAACCATTACACACCCCTAGAGAAAAAGAATCTTGGCGCGCAAAAAATTCAGCAAATTGATCTCTGGCTTGATTGTTAAACAAAATTGATTTTGCCCAGCCTTCCCCAGCCCCTAAAACGTCCCCGTAAGAAAACCCGCCGCAAGCCACTAAACCTTTAAATGTATCTAAAGACTGTTTACCTGATAATAAATCGCTCATATGCACATCAATCGCACTGAATCCTGCACGATCAAATGCCGCAGCCATCTCAACATGGGAGTTAACGCCTTGCTCACGCAATATAGCGATACGTGGAGCCACACCTCTTAGAATATAGGGAGCAGCAACATCTTCAGTGACATCAAAACTTAAATTGGCATGCAGACCAGGATCTTCAATATCAGCCTTAGCGGCATACTCTTGCTCTGCGCAACTTGGGTTGTCCCTCAGTTTTTGCATCTGTAACGTAGTTTGAGCCCAAGTCTGGCGATAAAACACACGGCTATTTTCGAGAACGACTCGTCTGTTTTGTTTGAATACAATCTGGTCAGTGTTATTGAGGCTACCAATACTATGAACTAAATGTTGAATTTCATACTTAGCAAACACCTTTAATACACGTCCTTTTTCTAGCCCAGAAATTTGAACAACAGCACCTAATTCCTCGTTAAATAATAATTCAAGTACTGATCCGGAAAGCGTATCTAAATTAATATCGACACCTGTTTTGCCCGCAAAGGCCATTTCTACGACAGAAGTAAACAAGCCACCATCAGATCTGTCGTGGTAAGCCAATAAACGCTTTTCATTGACTAATTGTTGCACGGCAAGAAAAAAGTTTTTTAATATTGAGGGAGAATCGATATCTGGAGCCACATTTCCTAACTGCTGATATACCTGAGCTAAACAAGATGCACCTAGACGATTTTGTCCTTGTCCTAAGTCAATCAGTAATAATTCAGTTTCGCCCACATTACTTTTTAATTCTGGCGTTAAAGTATTACGGATATCTTGAACGGCTCCAAAAGCGGTAATCACCAAAGAAAGTGGTGACGTAACCGATTTGTCACCTTGCTCATCCTGCCAAGTGGTTTTCATAGACATCGAATCTTTGCCTACAGGAATAGTAATACCCAAAGCAGGACACAACTCTTCACCTACAGCTTTGACCGCTTCGTACAAGCCTGCATCTTCACCTGGATGTCCTGCTGCTGCCATCCAGTTAGCTGATAAGTTGATACGCTTTAAATCACCAATATCTGCTGCGGCTAAATTAGTTAACGCCTCTCCAACAGCCATACGAGCCGAGGCGGCATAATTAATTAATGCAATTGGAGTGCGCTCACCTAAAGACATAGCTTCGCCCTGATAACTATCAAAGGAACTGGCAGTCACTGCAACATCGGCCACTGGCACTTGCCAAGGCCCCACCATTTGATCTCTGGCCACTAAACCTGTCACTGAACGATCGCCAATAGTGATCAAAAACGTTTTTTCAGCCACAGTCGGTAAACTTAACACTCTGTGTGCTGCCTCAGCTAAATTCATCAAACTGGTGTCAATCGCTGCTGTCTCAAGCGTTTTGGATGTTACATCACGATGCATTTTAGGTGTTTTACCTAACAATACTTCGAGGGGCATATCAATCGCGTTGTTATCAAAGTGTTGGTCACTAAGTGTCAAGTTCTCTTCTTTAGTTGCTTCGCCCACTACCGCAAAAGGCGCGCGTTCGCGGCAACATATGTCAGCAAAAACCTCAAGATTTTCTGGAGCAACTGACATTACATAACGTTCTTGTGATTCATTACACCAGACTTCTAAGGGTGACATACCAGGCTCGTCATTAGGCACATCGCGCAGTTCAAATTTGCCACCGCGTCCGCCATCACTCACCAACTCTGGGAAGGCATTAGATAAACCACCAGCACCCACATCATGGATAAATTGAATGGGGTTTGCATCTCCCATCTGCCAACATTTATCAATCACTTCTTGGCAACGACGTTCCATTTCTGGGTTACCGCGTTGTACCGACGCAAAGTCTAAGTCTTCGCTAGATTGACCTGACGCCATAGATGAAGCTGCTCCACCGCCCAAACCAATATTCATAGCCGGGCCACCTAAAGCAATTAGCTTAGCCCCAACTGTGATTTCGCCTTTTTGAATATGTGATTTACGAATATTACCCAAACCACCAGCGAGCATAATAGGTTTGTGATATCCCCTCACCTCCTCACCGTTAAAACTGATGACTTTTTGTTCGTATGTACGGAAATAACCCAAAATACTGGGACGACCAAACTCATTATTAAAGGCAGCTCCGCCAAGGGGGCCATCCATCATAATATCGTAAGCGCTAACAATACGTGCGGGTTTGCCGAAATCTGTTTCCCAAGGTTGCTCAAAGCCGGGAATACGAAGATTAGACACAGAAAAACCGATTAAGCCCGCTTTAGGTTTAGAGCCTCTTCCAGTTGCCCCTTCATCTCGTATTTCGCCACCAGAACCCGTGGCAGCCCCAGAAAATGGTGCAATAGCAGTGGGATGATTATGAGTTTCGACCTTCATCAAAATATCAATATTTTCATGATGATAACGGTATTCGTTATCCTGTGATGTTGGGAAAAAACGCCCTGCAAAATTACCTTCCATGACCGCAGCATTGTCTTTGTATGCTGAATGAACATTTTCACCGCACTGTTCATAGGTATTTTTAATCATTTTAAATAATGATTTAGGCATTACTTGACCGTCGATCGTCCAATCAGCGTTAAATATTTTGTGGCGACAATGTTCAGAGTTGGCTTGAGCAAACATATATAGCTCAACGTCATTAGGGTTACGTCCCAATAAACTGAAATTCTCAAATAGATAATCCACTTCATCATCAGCTAGAGCTAAACCCAAACGAATATTGGCTTGTTGCAGTGCGACTTTACCATGACCGATCATATCCACAGAAGTCAAAGGAGTCGGCTCACTTTTCACAAACAACGACTCAGCAGCTTGAAAAGCGGCCATCACTACTTCTGTCATTCTGTCGTGAAGCAATGCTTTTACTGCCAATAATTGTTCATCGGTTAAATTATCTGCTTGCAGAAAATAAGCCACGCCTCTTTCTATACGTTGTACTTTTTGTAAACCACAATTGTGTGCAATATCCGTAGACTTTGAAGACCAAGGCGAAATAGTCCCAGGCCTAGGGGTAACCAAAAATGAAACACCTTCAGGCTTGTGCTCTTGTGTAGTAGAACCGTAAGTTAAAAGCTTAGTCAGTATTGAATTTTCTTGCTCTGTGAGTGGCGCTGAAAGCATCACAAAATGTATGTATTCAGCATAGATACCATGCACAGGCAGGCTGTTTTCAAGAAATTGAGAAAGATATTTTTCAATACGAAAATCGGATAAAGCAGGTGTACCACGAACCACTAACATAAAGTCATTACCTATAGCAGATTTCGCATATCACTTAAAATTTGCGAGTCGATGAATGAGGAATTTTATGGCGCGGATTATAGGATAATTTAACTACATTTATAAGCATCAGTTTCACTAAAAACCTAGTTTTATTTGTTTTAATTCATAACTTTACTCACTTTGTAACATGACCAAATAGTCTACTATGTTAGACTAACAGTTTAACAAAGCACTGGATGAAATCTGATAACTTGTTCACAATAGGATTTTAGATACAATACAAACTAAACATGAGGGTATAGTTATTCATTTACAGCGCAGTCTCATTTTGCTTCTAATACTAATAATTGGTGGCTGTAATGACATCAAACAATCTTCCTCCTTGGGAGATATTCTAGATATCGGAGTATTAAAAGTTGGCACCACTTATGGGCTAACCACCTATTACAATGGTGCAACTGGGGCAGTTGGCTTTGAATATGAACTGGCTGAAGGTTTTGCAAATTACCTTGGAGTTAAACTTGAAGTTTTCCCGTACTACAATTTAGACGACTTATTTCCTCAATTAATAGATGCGCATCTAGATATGATTGCAGCAGGCATAAGCGTTAGCCCTGAACGATATCAAAGATTCAAGTTTGGACCCGCCTATCAGCGTGTCAGTGAAAAATTGGTATTCAAGCAAGGTGAAGAATGGCCCAGAACTATTAAAGATTTAAAAGGTAATTTGGTTATCGCTGCAGGTAGTAGTCATCATGAATCACTGCTTCGCTTGCAAAAGGAGAATCAACAACTTAATTGGCACGAAACTAACGACAGTGATATGGAAGAATTGCTTGAGATGGTGTTAGATGGAGAACTAGACTACACAGTAGCCGACTCTAATATTTTGGCCTTGATGCGCCGCCGTTACCCTGAACTATCTATTGGTTTTTCCATAAGCCCCGAACAAGACATTGCTTGGGCAGTTAATAAAGATAGGGATGACTCTTTGTTGGCCGCTCTGATTGAATATTTTGGTATCATTCAAAATAATGGAATTTTGGCTGCTTTGGAAGACAAGTATTTTGGTCATGTTCGACAGTTTAATTATGTCGATACTAGAGAGTTCATAAAATCTTCAAGAGAAGTTTTACCTGAATTCAAACCATGGTTTGTACAATATTCGAATGATCTGGATTGGCGTTTATTAGCTGCTATGAGTTATCAAGAGAGCCACTGGCAACCAAAAGCTAAATCTGTCACAGGGGTTCGCGGTATGATGATGCTAACACTGACTACAGCAAAAGAATTAGGTATTGTGTCAAGGTTGGATCCTGAGCAAAGTATTAAAGGTGGGGCAAAATACCTAACTAAACTTCTTAAACGTATCCCAGATCGCATCACTCAACCTGACCGTTTATGGTTTGCACTCGCGTCTTATAATGTGGGATTGGGGCATTTAGAAGATGCTAGAGTATTAACTGAGCGCCAAGGTGCAAACCCTGATATGTGGGTAGACGTAAAAATAAGATTACTTCAATTAAGGCAAAAAAAATACTATAAAACTACTCGTTACGGCTATGCACGTGGCAATGAAGCTGTCGCATATGTAGATAACATAAGGCGTTACTACGACACACTTGTCTGGCTAGACGAACAGCAACCACAAATTTTAGAGCCAAAAATCACACCGGACGAGACGTATTCACAAGATGTTTCAAAGGTGGCTGATTAGGCCACTATTCATAGTAGAATAACGCCCGTGAGAATTATGAATTCATAAAACGTCGCTCGAGCATGCATATCGTTGTCGCTGAGGTTATTGGAAATACATCGCTCTTAAATATTAAGATTAGTCACGGTCAACATATTGCTCCGATAACTAAACTTATCTTGTGAAGCAATGCATTATTAGGATTAAAGTACTAATACCTGTTGAATCTATGTTTTTCAGCGCAGCTAGATCGAAAATAATTTAATGTGAACAACCAAAAAATATATATTGAATCAAAATCAGGCAAACCATTAATTTTATTAATAAGCCAAAAAAGTTTAATTGTCATAAATTTTTAACAACGTTATTTTATACTGATGAAACTTTAATTAGTTTTGATAAGTGTCAACAAATAAATAAACTGGTTCCGTAATGAAAAAACCTTCTACCTTTATCAACAAAAATCGCTTAGGTAGCAACAATAGAAGACGTCAACTACTCAAACGTGTTCATCAAAAAGTAACATCACGTCGCCAAAGTTTTCAAATAATAGAGGCAATTGAAAAATTACCACAAGTCGATTGAAACAGCTTGTCAATCTTTGTTTTTCAATAGTTTCTTTTGTTCCCTGCGCATCTTGAAAAACGCTGATAACTTCTCGCCACATTGCTGAGCTAATACGCCACTTATCACCTCAACGTGATGATTCATTCGAGGGTCACCGAGTAAATCGAGTAAACTACCCACGGCACCTGTTTTGAAATCTGCAGCTCCAAACACTAAACGATGGATACGACTATGGATCAATAAACCTGCACACATAGAGCATGGTTCAAGTGTCACGTATAAACTACTGCCAACCAACCGATAATTCTCAAGGTTTTTCCCTGCTTCACGAATTGCCATAATTTCTGCATGGGCAGAGGGATCGTGTAAACTAATCGACTGGTTCCAGCCTTCACCAATAATCTGGTTATCTTTGACCAAAACCGCTCCTACAGGGATTTCTCCTTGCTGCTGCGCATTGTTTGACAAAAATAAGGCATGGCGCATCCAGTATTCGTCTTGTTCGGTACTCAATAGTTGTATTTCTCTATTCTTGGTTAATTACATCACTCAATTGGCCATTTTCGCCAAAACATATAAGAAAAACTGACTGACAAACTCTAACCATATGATATTTATACACTTAAAATCATGGTCAATAATTTGCTTTGTAATTGGCATAAGCATAAACTTTTTATAAATCATGACAAGTTAAAGGATATAAAAAATGAATATAACAGCAATAGCAATAGTCGCATTGGTATGTTGGGCAATAGTCGAACTAATCAATGGACCAAAAGGTAAGAAAAGAAATAAGCAAGACGCTGACCACATTAACCTTGCGAATGGCTTAGAACATGACATAGCTATCATGCGCGAACGAATTGAAATATTAGAAAAAATCGTAACTGATGAAAAATATGACTTAAATCGTAAATTCGATGATTTGAAAAAAGAAAAAGTCGCCTAAGGTACAACTATTACGCTATTCACATGGAATGATTGAATGCATTTTGTTTGTTATATTAATGAAAATTTGGCTAATGAACTTAACTCATTTTTCTAAGATAGGCGCAAGCATACATACTAAGTAACTTTTTTTGTTCTTCTTTCGTTAGGTCGACTACCCTGGATTGTAAATAATCAGCAGCTGCTTGGGTGTAATGCTCAGACTCTTCGGTACTATTATCGATGGTAATACCATCTATACTGAGCATTTTAGCGGCAACAGAGCCCGTTGGGTAAGATGTATATCCTTGCAGTATTTCCTGATCGATATGTTCAGCCACTTCTTTTGCTGTATTAAACTCTGCAGCCAGTACTTCACCAAAATGAATATGCACTCTACCCTTTTGACCGGTAATACCCTTAACAATGCTTTTAACATCTTCATTATCAGGTTTGTCATAACTCCCTTCACGTTCAACTTCTTGTAGTTCTTTGGCTTTATTGATGTCGCAGGGATCAAACTCATAGGATATAGATACAGGTACAATGCGTAAACTTTGAATATATTGTGAAAACTTAAGGTCTTTAGACTTATTTAACGCCAACATAGACAAAATAGCAGGATTAGTGATGTCGTTACCATCTTTGGCGCGCCCTTCTCTTTGCGCTATCCATATATGCTGTTGCTCAGCGTTTAAAGAGGCCTCAATATACTCACTTAGCAACTTTGCTGCCGATAACTTTTCACGTCTATCTGTGGCTGAACGTTTTACGATAAAACACTTATTTAGCCTGATTAGATCAGCTACCCATTCTTTTTTAAGTAAATTGTCACCTACTGCAATTCGCACTGTATCTAGACCATTGATATGCAGCGCCCAATTCACAAAAGCGGGATCTAAAGCAATATCACGATGATTGCTCATAAACAAACAGGCTTGAGATAAATCCAGCTTATCTAAACCACTAACAGTAAACGATTCTGTAGTAGTGCTAATCATTCGTTCCATATAAGGTTCAACTAAGCGTTGAAAATCTCTATGCGTTGTGACCTTAGTGATTTGCTTGATGATGTAATGACGAGTAAAAAAACCCAGAGTCGGGCGCATAAACCGCGGCCAAGCGCTAAATTTGAAAGCTACTATGCTATCGATAAATTCTTTGTTATTAAAAAGCTTAGGTAAAACGTCAGATAAATCTGAGTCGTCAAAGGGTCGAATTGAATCAAATCTATTAGGCATATTACTTTTTATGGTCCCTACTTCAAAACAGGCGACATATTTTGCCGGTTAATCTGCCAACGAGCAAACTGTTTAAGGGTATTCTGCTCAATACACACAATATTGACTGTTAGCCGAGTAAAAATGCTTTAATTTTCATCAAGCTGTAATGCTTGCCAATTAACATCCACCTGCTCATATTCTGCAGCAACAAATGCGGAGTCTCCACTCAAGGTGACTGAAAAGTCCATGGTGCGAGCAAGTAAACGGCTCAATGTCTGTATCTCGTGCCAATCAAAACTAAATACATTCACTGGTAAGGTACTAAATTGTACTTGTGATTGTTTCCACCAAGCATTGGATTTTGAATTGAAACTGTATACATAAGTTTGTTTAGCCAAACGACAGCTTTTCTTTACCCGTTCAAAGCTTGGCTCGCCAACATCTACCCAAAGATGTAGTTGATCATCTAAACCTCGCAACCAAATATCTGGTTCTTCGATTGCACTTAAACCTTTAGTGAAAGTCATTAGGTTTTCATGGTCTTGATAAGCATGCAAACAAAATACTAAAACTCTCACCATCATCCGCTCTTTGGTTTCTGAAGGGTGTAAAGCAACAGTTAAATTGAGGGAATCAAAATAGTCATGGTTAAGATCGGATACAGATAATTTGAATTTATAAATGGTTGGCTTTAAGGCCATAAGTTAGTGCATCCAAAGTATGAAGGCGTGCCAAGGAGACAGGCTATTATGATAATTTCATTTCAAGAAGTGAGGCTTTAAAGCCTAACTTTTCGTAAGCTCTAAGTGCAGAGTTGTTCTGTGCATAGGCTTCAAGATAAAAATCCTGCATGCCTTGACTTTTACCCCAACTGATTAAGGATTGGATCACCAATTGATTGATCCCACGCCCTCTGTGTGTCGGTGCAACGAACATAAATCCAAGATAGACATGAAAATCATGGGTCAAATGTGCTTTTGACTCCCTGATGCGAGCATAACCAGAACCCACAATCATCCCGTCATCTTCAGCGACTAAAACGCTAGAATTTTCGCTATCAATTAACGCCCCAATATCGTAATAACAAATATACTCAGACTTTAAAGAATCATTAAAAGGTCGCTCTGTAGCGATAATATCTTGCTCAAACTCTTTCAATATCGGCAAGTCTGCTTGTACAGCTGCTCTTATTATCAGGTCACTCATAGGGCGTTTGGCCTTTTTAACTTAACTGATGAATAATTGAGTTATTCCCACTCAATAGTAGTCGTAAAATAACCCTCATAAGAACAATGGTTTGCGAGTACCAAAATAGAGTTTACAAGTAGTTTACAAGTTTTTGGTTTTACTTCTGTGTGCCCCACTATCTTAATATCCT
>CAJQKX010000176.1 GCA_905479025.1 uncultured Paraglaciecola sp. | reverse complement strand
ATAAAGCGAGCTGCGGAAAAAGCAAATGCTCTGGAGTTTATAGAGTCTTTTCCTGAAGGTTTTGATACGTTAGTTGGCGAGCGTGGTATTCAGTTGAGCGGCGGGCAACGACAGCGCGTGGCCATTGCGCGAGCCATTCTAAAAGACCCTACCGTTTTGATATTGGATGAGGCTACATCATCTCTAGACTCTGAAAGTGAACGTTTAGTGCAAGACGCACTTGAAAAATTGATGCAAGGTAGAACAAGCCTAATCATCGCGCACAGACTCAGTACCATCCGAAAAGCAGACAATATTTTAGTGTTGGATCAAGGACGAGTGAAAGAGCAAGGAACGCACGATCAGCTGATGAAAATTGAAAACGGAACGTACCGGAATTTAACTGATTTGCAATTATTGGACGCTAGTTAGAGAGGTGCTTTTCTCTGGCGTAAAGAGAGCGATATACCCATCCACAAATCAACCCGCCAAAACCCTGTTCAAATGTTTGCCAAGCTAAGTCAAAAGCAATTAGCTTGGGGTCTATCACAGCATTAAAGCTAATGCCGAAAAGAAAAGCAATACCATAAATTAAAATTCCTGCACCAGCGCCAATAAATGCGCCATATCTAAAAGAATCTTTGATCTTTTTAAACATGTAAGTGAGAATGGTAATCAGCAAAGCAATTACGAAGTAGATCAACCCAGCAATCAATAAAAAAACATCCTTTGGATAGGAGATCTTGATGAAATCGTTTAATACAACCTCGTGCCAAGTATAGGATAAACCATACATGACGATAAAGCATACAAGCCACGAAATGAAAAACTTACGATCGAGATGTGGTAAAATGTTATTCATGATTCCACTAAACAGCTAATATTACCATGTGTTGAAGACGCATTTATATTGGTTTACGTCTATAGATTCAAGCATGCGTTTTTTTAACACCTTTGAATCTTGCTGCAAATGAAATCATTCAAATCAAGGTATCATATCATCATTGCGCTATTTGTTACATTATTAACATATGGCTGTCGCAGAGATTTTGAGTTAGCTCCTTGGGATGCCGATGCCTTAGCTCCAATAGCATTTGGTGAATTAAACTTAGGAGATGTTTTAGTTTCTGATGAACTCGTGGCAGATTCGTCAGGATTGTTTCATCTTAAAGTAAGTGATACTTTAATCAACTTAGGTCTCGACTCAGTTATAGGTATTCCTGACACTTCGATCTCTGAAACTTATTTCATTCCAGTTGGAAATGTGACGCTGCCAACTGGTATTCCCTTTTATTCGAATACTACCAATACCAAGTATAAACTCAAAGACGTAGAGCTGACCTATGCAGAAGTAAGGTCATCTTTGTTTTCCGTTGAGCTTACCAATAACCTGAATAGTCAGATCATCGTAAAATATCAAGTTCTTTCGGCTACGCTCGATGGTGATACGTTTGAATTGGTTGAGTTCATTCCTGCGAAATCAACGTTTACAGGAGATTTTAATTTGGATGGATACGCCTTAGACCTTCGAGGGATTGATGGATCTTCGGTCAATGCTTTAGCCACGAAGGTGGAAGTGATGGTTGATCCGGCCGAAGGATCTACCTATACTTTCTCAGCTGGAGAGGGTTTCACACTTGATAATTCATTTGAAAAGATTATTCCACAGTATGCAATAGGGTATTTTGGTTCAACCAATACAACCTATGCTGATGAGAGTGTACTTGATATTTTCGATCAAATCCCCTTTGAAGCACTTGATATTTCTGAGTTTGACGTTCGAATGACTATTGATAATGGTGTTGGTGCAGACTTGCAGTTGAAGATATTAGAGATGTCTACTGCCAATGCATTTGGTGAGTCTGCTTCGCTAAGCCATCCAGTAATTGGACAGACACAACAGCTTAGTCGCGCAGTAAATCTTTATTCTGAAGAGAAACCAGTCAAACACATATTTAAAACCTTTGACTTTACGAATGAAAATTCTAACCTCGATCAGTTGATAGAGCTCAGGCCGGATAAACTTCAGTATAATCTAGATTTATCTATTAATCCTTTTGGTAATATTTCATTAGGGAATGACTTTATCTATTATGGGAATGACATATCCGTGATTTTGGATATGGATGTACCTTTAAAAGTGGGCGTTTCAGGATTGGTACTTCAAGACACCTTTGATGTTGAGTTTGTTGAAGAAAACCCAGAACAAGGAACAGGTCTGATCAACGGAGGCTATGTGCGCGTTTACTTTGAAAATGGTTATCCATTTTCCACGGAAGTTCAACTCTACTTGCAAGATGAAAACGGAGTTGAATTAGACAGCCTTCTGGATCAGCCTCAGTCTATAGCTTCTGCCACGGCTGATGCTCAGGGAGAGTTAATAGCTAAAGGAGAAAGTGAAATAGTGATACCAGTAAGTCAGGAAATCATTGAACAGTTGAAGCTCACCAAAGCAATGCGACTACGCGCTGTTATCGATACGTATGGCGGGCAAGTGGTGAATATTTATGACAACTATACCATTGGTTTTAAGATGGTAGCTGACTTAAATGTGAATACGCAATGATGCGACTTACTCTCATAGTGGTGTTATCAGCTTTGACATCTTCAGGGTTTTCTCAACGGTTCTTGAGCCCTACTTGGCTTGATCTGGGGCCGAAGAATGCGTTT
>CAJQKX010000175.1 GCA_905479025.1 uncultured Paraglaciecola sp. | reverse complement strand
TTTCAATGTTGCATTAGGCTTGTCTATTGCCCCCATCGATACTAATATTTTATATTCAACTTTCGGTTTTTCACAATAATGTTTATTTGCCCGTAACTTTGCAAACTCTGGCGCTAGTAATGAAAAATAACTACCAGCTAAAACAGGACAATTATTACTGTTACGGATGTAATCGAGGGAGTCTCTACCAAAAGTTTGATCCAGTATTAAATCCGCAAAATGCTCCCTAACTAAATCATCAATAGCTAAGATTTTTGCACTCAACGAATTAGCAATATAAATTTCCCATTCTTTGTTTAAACCATAATGATCTACCACTATAAGGTCAGCGGTACTTACCTTTTGTAAAAAATCCTTTGCATCTTCTTGCCATACTACTTGTAACCAAGAAGCATAATCTGTGTCATATTTAGGACTCTTAGACACCACTGGCTGGTCTAACTCAACAACCTTGACTCCTTGATTATTCAAATAACAGACAAAATCACCTTTTTGCGGGCGTGTCGCAAATAAAACATCATGTCCTTTTGCTAACAACAACTTAGCTAGGACCAAACAACGTATAATATGCCCACTACCAATATGGATGGAGGCATCAGCTCGAAAGACTACTTTCATGATTTTTGGACTAAAACTGAATATAAAATTTCAGCGAAACTCCAATCTTCAGGTGTATCAATATCCTGAACTCTTTCGCGCGGGAGCTTTATGGCTATTGAATGTCTCGAAAAAAACGGAGCGCCCTCTAAAAAAGATTCAGTTGTACCCCAATAAAATTGACCTGCATCATGATAGGCTTTTTCTAAATCTTGAGAGCGAGTATGTCGGTACTCAGGTTGAAACATATCAACTTGATTACTGCAATTTAGCTTAATTGCTCGCTGAATTGGAAATGCAAAATTTGTAGCACTGAAAGTGTACTTAGCACGATTGTCAGATAAGCTTTTTAGTCCTTGCTGAATGTACTCAGGGAGTAAAAATGGTGCAGTTGCATAAATACAACAAACATTTTCTATTTCCATTTTATTTTCTTTACACCAGCTTATAGCATGCTTAATGACGTCTAAAGTGGAGGAAAAATCATCAGCAAGACATAATGGACGTATAAACGGAACTTCTGCGCCGTATTTTTTGGCTACTTCAGCTATTTCATTATCATCAGTTGATACGATAATGTGATCAAAACATTCCGCGGCTTTTGCTGCCTCGATAGAATATGCAATCATAGGTTTCCCGTGGAATACTCTAATGTTTTTCCTAGGAATTCTTTTGCTTCCGCCTCGTGCGGGGATTATTGCAATATTCATAATAATTAATACTTCATCACCAATACCCATTTGGATACTGTATTGCGAGTTAAGAGCAGAACATTAAACCTATAGCTACATTTCTTGTTCTGCAAATCCAATAAAAATAGCATCTGCTTTATTCAAACACCAAGAATTACCAATCGACGGAAACGCTAACCCCGCTTCAGGAGAGTATAAAAAGTCCTCATGCCGCTCCAATATGCAACCAGTAAAAGGACAGGCATAATCGAATTTTGATTGATCCTTGACCTTCTTTTCAAGAACCCAGCAAGTGGTCAGATTACTATCATTTTCTTGAACATCCATAAAAAACTTTTCCTTTATAGAAACAGAATCATTCATAGAAATAGTTTCTTCTATATTCCTAACATAGTCATGAAAGATCATTCTCTCTTTCATTTCCTCCGGAGCTGTTGAAAAATCTGGTTCAAACAACAGAACATATTTGGAGGAACTATTAATGACATTTTCTAGCATTAATGCTCCCTGCGAGTTTCCATTTGGTTCCACGGAGTGCAACGTAATAGCCATATCAAATGAATTATTTTTAAAAATTCTCTGGCTCGCGTCACCTTTAATTAAATTAAAGTTATCAATACCAGGAACTTTCGTTAGATTACTCCTGGCAAACTGTAGTCTAGAAAAGGATAATTCTACTCCATGAAACTCTTTAACACGGCCTTCGTAACCAATCCAATTCTTAGCTTCGCCAACACCGAATACACCAACTGAATTTACATCTCCGACATCCATATATTTGTTTATGACCTGATGAATATCTTTATTTCTTTTCAGTGCTAATTCATTAAAATTTCTTGTATATTCTCCAGCTTGAAGCTCATAGGCCATTTCTATACTTGTGGATTTGCTAGCACCTTCACTTATTAACTTATTCGTAACATTTTCATTGTTTTTAAACGCTCTTGATGCGACTTGAAAGTGAATTATTTTCTGCTCTATCGCTTGGTGCATTTTTGGTGCTCCTATTTAGAAAAATTGTCTGGATGTTGGCGACGTCTTAAAGTTAAGGACTCTTATTTTTTCTCTGTATTTTTTATACCTACAGGCTAGGCTCACTATATTTTCAAGCCGAAATAGCTTGGTTAAATAGGCTGACAACCTGACTCTGTTCCTCAAAACTTAGGGCGGGGTACATTGGCAGACTAATAGCCTCTGAATAATACCTTTCTGACTCAGGGCAGTAGCCCTGATCAAAACCCAATGATCTATAATAGGGCTGCATATATATAGGGATATAATGGACGTTTACACCCAAACCCTTAGCCCTGAGACGTTCGAATACTTCTTTATGCGACACATTAAGCAAACTCAAGTTCAGCCGGATAACATAAAGATGTAATCCTGAATATGATCCCTTTATCTGTAAAGGAGTCCTGACAGGCAGTTCAGCCAACATTGAGTCATAACGTCTAGCTATTTTATGCCGCTCAGACACAAATTCACTCAGCCTACCCATCTGACTGACTCCAAGCGCTGCCTGTAAATCAGTCATTCTATAGTTATATCCTAGCTCAACTTGTTGGTAATACCACGGGCCATGAGATGGCTCCGCCATATCGTCTTGGTCTCTCGTAATTCCGTGCCCCCGATAAAGCGTCATTTTTTTTGCAAGCCCAGCATCATTAGTAAGCGCTGCGCCACCCTCACCTGTCGTAATAATTTTGACCGGATGAAAGCTGTAGACGGTAATATCAGAGTATTCACAATTTCCAATTGGCTTGTCTAAATAATAAGCGCCAATAGCATGAGATGCATCTTCAATAACTTTGAATCCATACCTTTTAGAAAGGTCATTAATTGCGCGCATATCACATGGCTGACCACAGAGATGTACGGGAATAACAACCTTAGGTAACCTTCCCCGAGCTTCAGCAATAATCAGTTTTTCTTCCAATCGCCGCGGACACATATTGTATGTTTCGGGGTCGATATCCACAAAATCTACCGATGCACCGCAATATAATCCACAATTCGCAGAGGCGACAAAGCTAATTGGGCTTGTCCAAAGAATATCACCAGGCCCCAAGCCCAACGCAAGACAAGCTATATGTAATGCTGACGTTGCACTATTCACAGCAACCACATGGTTCACTTTAGCGTGTTCTGCTAACGCCCTTTCAAACTCGGGAACCATCGGTCCTTGAGTTAAAAAATCAGATTTAAGGACTTCGATAACGGCATCGATATCCTGCTGAGAGATGTCCTGCCTGCCATATGGAATCATCTTATCGCCTATGCTTGAAAGTGAGCTTCAACATGCTCTTTTATTAAATCACGCAAGCTATCTACCGTTTCCCACTTACTATTAGTTCCAGAGTTATATGTAAACCCGAACGGGACTTTCTTGGCTTTATGATGCAATAAGTAGTCGCTTTCATTGCGCGCAAAAGATACTGAAGGAAGGATTGCATAGTACTTCCCAAGGTCAATTGTATTGAGAGAGTCAGTATCTGTTATCATCTCTTCATGCAATTTTTCGCCGGGCCTGATACCTACAACAGGAGTTTCACATTCAGGGCCGACAGCCTCTGCAATATCCAAAATACGATAAGACGGGATTTTTGGAACAAAAATCTCACCTCCCAAATGATGCTCAAGCGCATACATAACCATATCTACACCAGACTGCAATGAGATATTGAATCGAGTCATTTCTGGGTGGGTAATCGGAAGTATTCCACAACTCTTTTTATTCATAAAAAATGGAATTACAGAACCTCTCGATCCCATGACATTACCATAGCGCACTACGCTAAACTTAATATTTTTTGAGCCTCTTATATTATTGGCGGCGGTAAACAGCTTGTCCGACACTAACTTGGTAGCTCCATAAAGATTAATCGGAGCACACGCCTTGTCAGTAGACAACGCCACAACATCTTTCACACCATTATCAAAAGCAGCATGAATAACATTTTCAGCACCATCAATA
>CAJQKX010000174.1 GCA_905479025.1 uncultured Paraglaciecola sp. | reverse complement strand
ATTAATTCTCCCCCTGCACTTCCCCCCTCTATGGATATATTACCCTTAGCAACATAACCTTGGTCGATTAGGTGATGAGCAACATCAACAAAGTCATTAAAGGTATTGGTTCGCTTGTCCAATTTGCCATCTAAGTACCACTGATAACCCATTTCATCTCCACCTCGCACATGAGCGAAGGCATAAACAAAACCTCGGTCAAGTAAACTTAAACGTGTGATAGAAAAGTTAGGCTCAAGCCCCATAGCATAGGCACCGTAAGCGTAAAGGTATAGAGGCTGGGATCCATCTTTCTTAAAGCCCTTTTTATACACAATGCTGATAGGTATTTTCGCGCCATCACGGGCCTCAGCCATAATACGTTCAGTGGTGTACAAGCTTTTTTCGTAACCAGAGGGAATGATTTTTATTTTGCGTAAATTAAGGGTTTTACTGGACACATCGTAATCATAGACACTGTCGGGCGTAATCATTGATTCGTATCTGATCCGCACGTGTTTTTGCAAAAACTCTGGGTTAGCACCTAAGCTGACACTGGCCACTTTTTCAGGTAACAGTATTTCATGGCTAGCCCCTTGATTAGGTAAAATACTGATCGACTCTAGCCCTTGAACACTTCGACCAATAACCACAAAGTCTTTGAACACCTGCAAATCTTTAAAATATCTCGTATTTGAACCTACAAATACAGTCTGCCATTGATCGTAATGCACTTGATCTTCTTTGCTTTTAGCGATTCTAAAGTTGACGTGAGTATCATTGGTCAACATATAAAAATACCCATTGCCATGGTCAACGTCTAGCCTAAAGTTTTGATCTCGCGTGTTAAGCATTTTTGGGGCTTGACTTAAGTCTGCCATGCTTACCACCGAGACATCTGTTCTATCAGAATCACCTGTGGTTAATATCAAATACTGCTGACTACTGGTGAGGTCAAAATCTAAAAAAAAAGTTTCATCAACTTCACTAACCAACACCCTATCTTGATTTTGTTGAGTTCCCAACTTATGCACGTTGACACTCAATGTCCTCCATTTATCTTTTGCTAACAAAGAATAGATAAGAAGTTGGCTATCTTGGCTAAACAGCATAGAGCCTGCAGCATCGACTAATTCATCTTCAAGGTATTCATGCGTGGTTAAATTTTTGATTTTAATGATACTTCGTTCGCTGCCATCAATATCGACCGAGTAAGCTAAGTAGTCATTGTCTGGGCTGATATCCCAATCACCTAAATCGAAATATTCGTGTCCTTCAGCCAACAGGTTTTCATCCATAAATATTTGCTCAGACTCACTGTCTAACTTTCGCCGAGCCCAGGTTTTATATTCTTTACCAGGCTGAAAATACCACCGATACTCATAACCATTTTTTGCCCAAGGCACAGAGGAGTCAGTTTCATTTACTCGCCCTTTAAATTCTTCAAATAAGGTATCAACCAGTTTTTTATGGGGGGTGAGAAAGTTTGCATAGTAGTCATTTTCAGCCTTGAGGTAATCCAACACCAATTTATCGTTGACTTCTGGATAATCCTGATCTCTTAGCCAATGATAATTATCAGTTAAGGTCAATCCATGATATTGCGCCTTATAAGCTTGTGTGTTTGCTTCTGGTTGAGACATTTCTAACTGTTGTAACCTAGGAAATATCTTGTCTTCTGGCTCAGAATTACAAACGCTTAAAAGTGTGGTCATAGCGGCAGCTCCCAACATGAAAAAAGGTGAAAAAAATGACAAAAAGAACATTCCTTTGGCATCAAAATATTTTCTTATTTTGAAAAATGAATACTGATCCCACGGAACATAGCATAGTGTTTGGCTGCCCAGTTTAAACTTTTGTCCGTAAAACGATAATTAGCTGAATTTTTAACTATGACTAAGTTTTGATCTGGATCGACATAGATGTATTGATTGTAAATGCCCTGAGCAGAAAATTCGTCTTCAGCACCAAGTGGTAACCACCATTGATAACCGTAACCAAAAGAAGATGATGATGCTGGATTGTCTTTGCCTGCCACAAGATGCGGCGCAACGGCTGAAGTAGAGTCAATCACCCATTGCTTGGACACTATTTGCTGTGTATTTCCCTGATTGTCAGTCCAAGTGCCTTGATTAAGATACAGCCAACCTAATTTAGCGTAGTCACGCAAGGACACATTGAGTCCACCCAAAGCCAATTCCATGCCATAATCATCTGCTAACCAAAAAGCTTGATGCTCCATGCCTAGAGGTTGCCAGATTTTTTCAGATAAATAATCAGTTAAGCTTTCCCCCGTCGCACGGGTTAACACCATACCAAGCACTTGCGTGTCAATGCTCACATAATGATGGTAAGTGCCTGGCTCTTTTTCTCGAACTAATGAAGCTGAAAATTCATCTAAAGACGTGCCAAAAGCGGTGGCTCGGGAAAATCGATTAATGTCAGAATTAAAGTCGCTATAATCTTCGTTAAAACTGACACCTGAGGACATTTGCAATACGTTTTTTATACTGACGCCCTCATAGCCACTGCCTATTAATTCGGGGACATAATCAGTCACCGCCTGTTCGATACTCGTCACTACCCCCTCCTCAACAGCAATTCCCAGTAAGGCTGATACAAAGGACTTAGCCATAGAAAAAGAGATATGTTGTTTGTTTTTCTCATGACCAAGCCAATAATCTTCATAAACAATGTTTCCATTTTTCAACACCAACAGACCCGTTGTTTGGCTATCGGTGATAAAGCCTTGAGTAGAGATAGCATTGCTGTTGTATTCAAATGAATCAGGCAGTGCTTGGGTATCCACTGGAAAGTAAAATGGCTCTGCGCTTGCAGGAATGACAGTTGCATTAAACGATTGATACATGGTCAGGAAATTATTAACGATTTTGTCTTGATCATACAAAGTGACGGCGGTGTATAAACGCACAAGGTTTTTTTGATAAACACTGACCACTATCACTACAATAATGAACACACACACTATGACTTTTTTTACACTGAATAGCTTTTTCATTTGACCCTTTATTCAACACAGTAAGGTGAGACTTAATTCACTACCTTAAATTAGCCTCACACCAAAAACCACCTTATAAACTGACAAAAAAGAAAAACCGAGAATAATCAGCTCGGCTTTTGATACATCAATGATTCAATGAAATCAGAATGTTATCCTTGTTTGAAACACCAATATGATTGGCACCCTGGCTGCCCTCCAAGGGGAAAATACACCGCGGATAGAACCGATAACCAATGCGAGTAACAAAATATACCCCATCGCTTGAAGCCCTATGTTTTGGTCGAGTAGTAAGTTAGGTGAAAATCTGACTGAGTGTTCAGATGCCACTTTAAAAATAGGTCAGGATCCAAATTCTAAAGTTTTAAGCACCGCTATTATGCTCCCGATTGCCATAAGCAGTAATACTTGTCATATTTTAATTCAAGAACTGACTGAAGATTGCTTTCGATCTATTTTAAGCCGTTGAAGTAATTCACTTCTATCCTTCACGCCTTGACATGCAGACAAGAAATGTTCTCTGTGCTCAATACAGAGTTGGCAAAAGCCATTTAGTAAAAGTGCATCTGTAACAGGACTAATTATTACCTCTAGTTAGAAAAAACAAATAGACCAAAAGTCACAATATGCCTGTGACAACAGCCATTAATGACTAAAAAACGCTAGGTTAGAACAAGTGAAATGTGGGTACTCGATAGATAGACAATTATAACAAATTGCTTTTA
>CAJQKX010000173.1 GCA_905479025.1 uncultured Paraglaciecola sp. | reverse complement strand
CTTATGAGCTCAATATGCGCATGTTACAACACAAACGACAGCTTGAACTCAATAGTACCCCCAGAGAGCCATTGCTTGTGATGCATAAAAGTGGGTATTTAGATGTGACTGCATTTGATAATTATGACGAGTTTGTTATTACCGTTACCAATCAGCAGGGGTTCACAAAACAAGTCAAAAACAGTACCGGTAGTGTCGACATATATAACTTAAACTTACCTAACGACGGTAAATACGAGTACGAAATATTGGCAATGAAATTCACCGGTGAAGTCATAGCCGATGTCATGAATAACGGTAGGGGCCTGAACGCATCAACCAATATAGCCATTACGCAAAAAACTAGCGGTCACTTTATCACCAAAAACAACCAGATTTTAGTACCAGAGACGCGACTTGAACAACGGCCCGAAATGTTTCCTGGTAAACCACAACAGCCACCTGTTAAGCGTTCATTCTTTGGGAGAGAAAAATAATGAAACTAAAAAATAAAATCATCCCCAGTGTTTTATGCGCAGCCTTTTCTCTTCCATTCACTAGCGCCATTGCTGACGTGGTACACCAAGACGATGTTATAGTTGTTGGAAGCTTGTGTGCAGGCTTTGACTGCGTTAACGGTGAAAACTTCGGCTTTGACACTCTTCGCATGAAGGAAAACAACCTCAGAATAAAATTCATAGATACCAGCACCAGTAGTAGTTTCCCCACAAATGACTGGCAAATCACCATAAACGATAGTGCTAACGGCGGTGTTAACAAATTCTCCATTGAGGATATTGACGGCGGTACTACCCCCTTTACTATTTTGGCATCAGCGCCTAATGACAGCCTCTATATTAGCTCTAATGGCAACATTGGCTTAGGCACCTCAACCCCACTGGTGGACCTTAGCATCAAAACCGGTAATACCCCCACATTACGCCTTGAGCAAAGTATCAGTTCAGGTTTTGCTGAACAAATCTGGGATGTGGGTGGCAATGAATCTAACTTTTTTATCCGGGATGTCAGTAACGGTTCAACGCTTCCGTTCAGGATCGTACCAAGCGCACCAAATGGCAGTATTCATATTGCCGCTGATGGTGACGTAGGCTTTGAAACTACCACGCCAGATGGCCAATTCGACGTTGCACACTCTGCTGACGCCAATAACCATGCATTTTTAATTGGTACAGACAGTGCGGTTGGCGTCAATATCGATAATGGTCAGATCCCAAAAGGTTTATTCGATGTGCAAACCACCGGTGGTGTTTCAAGGTTTACGGTTGAAGCTGATGGGGATGTGGGTGTTGGTACAAACACACCGTCGGGTCGGTTTGAAGTTAAAAGCTTGGACGGAGTCAATAGTTACTTCAATATTGACGATTCAGGGGATATGGGTATTGGGACTAATGCACCGAATAAAACGTTGCACTTGGAAAGGAGTGATGGTCTGACGGGAATGTTAATCAAAGAAGCTAGCATTGTAAAAGATAATACTAGAGTGCTTCTTCAGCTAGAAAATAACGGTTCAGCAAAAATAAACCTCGTTGATTCGAGTACTGATAGCTCTGCTAATTGGATTATTGCGACCACATCTGGTGAGCTTGTTTTTAACGAAAAAACCTTCAATAGTGCACCTGAATTTTCTATGGGAGAAAATGGAGATCTATTTGTAAGGGGAGACGTTACAGCAAATAATGTATTATTGACGTCTGACAGAAATATGAAAGAAAATTTCCAACATATAGATACCGTAAATGTTCTGCAAAAAATAGCTAAACTGGAAGTATTGCGTTGGAACTATAAATTAGATGACGATAGCAACCAGCATATTGGGCCGATGGCTCAAGACTTTAGCTCTCTATTTGGGTTAGGCGATAGTGACCAACATATCTCATCAATTGATTTAACGGGTGTAACACTAGCTGCGATCAAAGCTTTAAATTCGATTGTTGAAGTTCAAAAAGAACAAATCGATAAATTGGAAGAAAAAATTGAAAGCTTAAGAAAAAAAAATAATTCAGATTGATTTTATTTGAACATAAATGTTTATTTATTCATATTCCCAAAACAGGCGGAAATAGTATTCAGAATATACTGAATACTTTTTCAGAGGATGATATCGTAACATTTGAACATCATCAGGATGGGATTGAACGTTTCGAGGTTAGAAATAAGGAATATAACATAACCAAACATTCAGCATATACAGACTATCAGCAGCAACTTAAGTTATCAGATTTCTCTCTGTTATTTAAATTTGCTGTTATTAGAAATCCTTGGGATAGATTAATATCTTACTATTTTTCGCCACACAGAAATGTCAGTATTTGGAGTAGAGAAGAGTTCATAGAGCTGGTTCATAATGTAAAACCGATAAGGCATTATATTTGTCCAAAAAATTGTAAAGACAAGCTTGATTCACACATTGATTTTTTAGCTAGATTTGAATTTTTAGAAGATGATTTAGTCAATATATCTCAGATAATTAATATTGATTTTAAAAATCTTCCACACCGAAATAAGTCAATAAGAAGAGATTACAGAAGCTACTATGATGACCAATTAAGGAAACTAGTTTTTAATAAATTCAAGGAAGAGATAGAATTTGGTGATTATCAGTTCTAATGATAGATGCCGTGTAAATTAAAATATTTAATATTCAATCTTCGAGAAGTGGATAGATATTATAAGTATATTGGTTTTGGCTGAAAGTCATGGGTTAATAAATTCTAAGCTTTCAGGAAACAAGCATAATTGTTCGTTGCAGGCCTGTACGTTTAAAATGAGTTTATCGCCTTTAGTTTTATCTGTTGTAGTCACAAAAATACTAAAATCCCCTTCAAACAAGCTAAGTGGTTGAACTGAAAACCCAAGAGTTTGAGTCACCGAGCTCGGGTAAGTGACGTGTATAGGCTTACCGTTGCTAGTCGATATTTCTGTCGCTATAAGGCTTTTTTCGAGCGGCTTGTTAGAATTAATATGCCAGCCGGGAGCCATGTTAATTTCAATTAAAGCGCCATCTTTAGTGGGTGTAAACCAAGCATTGCCATTGCCTCTGGCAAATAGTTGTACGGGCTCAAACGACGGCTGTTTTTGGTTGAGTAATAATTGATAGGATGAAAAATAATCGCCCGGCTCAGTGATAGCTTGCTGTTTAACGGCATTTAGCTGTTGCCGGGAGCTTTCTTTCATTTGAGTCAATATGTTAGTTTGGGTGTCAATCGATGACAGTTGTTTACCAACAGCAGTCAGTACTGCCAAAGGAGAGATAAACTCCTGATCCCGTAGCCAGTTAATCTCATTAGTATTGTTTGATAGCAGCTCAGAGCCTTTTTGATAGAAATAGGTTGCCTTGTCTAACAAATCAGGATGTTGAGTAATGATATAAGCCTGTAATAACGCCTTACTAAGCCAAGCATAATCTTCCAAGGTTGCTTTGCCAAATTCGGTTTCACTCATCACCGCTCGAGACAATTGCTTTTGGTTAACATGCTGCTCAAGTAGGTAATTTAAGAGCGTTAGCGCAAGATGCTTATAACGCTGCTCACCAATATAAACATAGGCATCAAGTAAGCCGGTTACCAATAGAGCGTTCCATGAAGTGAGGACTTTTTTATCAATATGAGGTGGAGGCAATAAGGCTTTAAGCTGAATGAAAGGGTTGTTGTCGCTATCTGCGGTCAACAACGGGCTTCTGTAGAGTTGTAGCATGCCAGATTGATGAGATTTAACCCATTGGTATTTAGCCTTCCAATCGTCACTAACGTTGACAAGCTCAGACTCTGAAAACAAATAATAGCCGCCTTCTTTACCTTGATAGTCAGCATCTATTGCACTGTAAAACCCGCCATTGGCTGCACTCATCCAACTATTGATAAAGTTCACTGTCTGACGCACAACTTCAGCATATTCAGGTTGGTTTAATAGTCGGCTGGCTTTAGCATAAACGGAAATGAGTAGCGCTTGGTTGTATAACATCTTCTCAAAATGAGGTTGTTGCCAATTACTGGATTGGGCATACCTGAAAAACCCGCCGTGTAAATGATCCCAAAGTCCGCTGTTGATCATGTTATCCAAAAACAGCCTAATATTTTTGTCTAACTCGGCGGTTGGCTTAAGTTGATATTGATAGAGCATCAATTGTAGTAATGCTGCATTGGGAAACTTTAGTTCACCCTCTAGTCCACCATAGCTTTCATCCAGTTGGTTAGCTATTTGGTCAAGGCGCTGTTTTAGTAGTTTGTTGTCCCATTTTGCGGGTTCAGATTGGGGTTCGGCTTTAAATTGATTTTCCAGGTTGCTTGCTACCTGCTCTATACGTTCAGGCTTTTGCTGCCATAGCATGCTGACGCGACTCAGTGTATTAAGTAAGTCAGGTTTGCTTACATAAGCATCCGTCCAGAACAGCTTGCCGTCTGGGGTAAGAATAGCGTTTAATGGCCAACCACTTTCGCCTTTCATAAGTGCTTGTTTTTGACTAAACAGGCGGTCGAGCTCTACATCAACTTCTTTGTCCAGCTTAACATTAATAAAATTACGGTTAAGAGCCATCGCCACTTGTGTATCTAAAAAGCTCTCTTTTTCCATGACATGGCACCAATGGCAAGTAGAATAACCAATGGATAAAAAAATCGGATGGTTCATTTTTTTGGCCATTGCGAGCGCTTGGTCATAACTATTAACCCAGTTAACCGGATTAACACTGTGACGCAAAAGATAGGGAGAATAGTTGTTGATCAGGCCATTTAAAAATGCAGCCTTATCTACATCAATTCCTGCATCTTTTAATAATTGCTCCAGCTGCGCTTGTTTACTGCCAAAAGTGTGTTGCCAGCTAGAGAACTGCGTATCGCTAACATTTGCTTGTGGGGGCTTTTGAAGCTTTGAGAGTTGCAACGTAGAGACTTCATCAGCCCGAGTTGTTAAACTCCAAATGATCAGAACGGATGCCGTTAGAAAAAGTCTATAGCAACTTCCTATCAAAATACGCATTTTTTTCTCCGGTGTACACTGAGCAATTTGTCGGGGTGAGTATTTCGATGATCCTGACGAATTCATCATGGAGTTATAGCCTGACTTCCAGTACTTGATTGGCTTTAACGCCTAAAATAATCTGGATCTTACCGTTAGGCCAAGTCACCTCAACATCTACCTCATTAGCAGAGCCGACACCAAAGTGTTGTTGCTTAGGGTGAACCGACATATAGCCATCAGTACTGCGGACTTCCCGCCAGACTTTTTGCCCATTA
>CAJQKX010000172.1 GCA_905479025.1 uncultured Paraglaciecola sp. | reverse complement strand
CTGATTTCCCCGAGCCGGATTCGCCGACAATGCCTAAGGTTTCGCCTTGGTCGACATGGAATGAGACATCACTAACAGCGCTTACGGTGCCGTCACGTGTGGTGAAATCAATGGATAAATGATTAACGTGCAGTAAACTCATAAGGGTTAGTCTTTAGAGGATCTTGGGTCGAGTGCGTCACGAAGACCGTCACCGAGAAAGTTTAGAGAAAATAATGTTATGGATAGTGCTAATCCAGGGAAAATCAATAACCATGGGTATTCTTCCATTGTTTCAACACCATGAGAGATGAGTAATCCCCATGAGCTTTGCGGTGGCTGTATCCCCAAGCCTAGAAAGCTTAAAAACGCTTCTAGCAACATTACGCTGGGAATGGTTAGTGTGACATAAACAATAATAGGGCCAATCACATTAGGGATAATATGACGAACTATAATTTGTATTGGTGATAATCCTACGACTATTGCCGCAGCAACAAAATCTTGCTTGCGTAATGTTAAGGTTTGTCCACGAACGATTCGGGCCATGGTTAACCACTCAACACAGCCTATAGCTAAAAATAATAAAAAAACACTTCGCCCAAAAACAACCATGAGTAGAATGATAAATATCACAAAGGGTAGGGCGTATAAGATATCTACTATGCGCATCATAAAGGCATCTGTTTTGCCACCAAGATAGCCAGCAGTTGTGCCCCATAACACGCCTATAATAAGTGCTACCAGTGTTGCGATAAAACCAACCATTAAGGATACTCTGCCGCCGTACATCAGGCGTGTTAACAGATCTCGGCCAAGAACATCCGTACCCATCCAGTGTTCAAGTGAAGGTGGTGATGCGCCTAATGATAAGTTTTGCACTTCATAACTATAGGGTGCAATCCATGGTGTCAGTAGTGAGATGAAGGCCATAAAAATAAGTATATACAGGCCCATCATGGCAAGCTTGTTTTTGCTAAGTCGAGCATAGGCGTCGGTCCAAAGTGAACGACCTTCTTGCATTGTTTTTTTCGTGAGTTCCGGTTCAATAATTGAGGTCATAATTAGCGCTCCACACTTGTTTTTGGATTGAGTGCAGCAGCTAAAATGTCGGCTAATAAATTAAAAACAATAATCAATGATGCGAAAAAAATGGTTGTTCCTAAAATCATTGTGTAATCACGATTAAAGGCGGCTTGCACATAAAACCGACCTAAGCCTGGAATTTGGAATATAGTTTCTACCACAAAAGAACCCGAGAGTAGCCCTGCTAGTGCAGGTCCTAAAAAAGAGACGACCGGTAATAAGCCACCTTTAAGCCCATGTTTAATAATAATTGCGCGTTCAGATAATCCTTTAGCACGTGCTGTGCGAATAAAATCTTGCGATAAAATCTCAAGCATTCCACCACGCGTTAGTCTTGCAATATAAGCGGCATAAGCCGCTCCAAGCGTAATGGCGGGCAGTATTTTATCACCGGGAAAATAGCCCCAGCCAGAAACAGGTAGCCACTCCAGCCAAATGCCAAACACTAAAACTAACAATGGCCCTAACAAAAAAGAGGGAATACATATGCCCACCATGGCAATAGACATAGGTATGTAATCTTGTTTGCTGTTTGGTTTCATGGCGGCAATTAAGCCTGCGCTAATGCCTATTGTTAGCGCGACTAAAATGGCATAAAAAGCTAGTTCAAAAGTGACCGGTAAACCACTATAAATCAACTCAGTGACGGAGCGATTAACGTATTTAAATGAAGGGCCAAAGTCGCCACGAATTACATTGGATAAATAATCAAAGTATTGTTCGTGAAGGGGAGCGTTTAAGTTGTAGCGTTCGTTTAAATTTTTTAAAATTTCAGGCGAAATCTTTTTTTCTGAGTCGAAGGGACCGCCTGGAGCCATATGAACGAGTGTGAAGGTCATGGTGGTTACAAGGAGTAATACAGGGATGGTCTGTAAAATTCGATAAAAAATCAATTTAGTCATATTGCTCTACTTTGATGGTGACCTGTTTTTATAACTATTCATATAAATAGCCATCTACGTGTATCAGGTTGAACACCTAATTCTCTTGTATCGACAGCATATCGTTAGCCGACTCAAGATAAACATGGCGGAAAGGATAGTACGCTAAATTGTTAGTGTAAACGCCTTTGACAGTTGGATGAATGAGTCTGACGCTACTTTCGATGTAAATGGGCGCTATTGGCGCTGAATCAATCAAAATTGCTTCAGCTTGTTGGAAAAAGTCATACCTAACGTTTGTATCGAGTGTTGAATTTGCTCGGTTTATAAGCGTATCGTATTCCGAATTACTCCAACCTGTACGATTATTACCGCTATCGCTGAGAAAGATTTCTAAGAAGGTGTTTGGATCGAGGTAGTCACCTAGCCATCCGGCTCGTGCGATAGCGTAATTTTTATTGTCTCTGTTATCAAGGTAGACTTTCCATTCTTGATTGATGAGCGTTATATCAATGCCTAGATGTTTTTTCCACATTTGTTGAATCGCAAGTGCCACTTTTCGATGGTTTTCGCTGGTGTTGAATATCAGTTCAGCGCTGGGGAATCCATTGCCGTTTGGGTAGCCTGCTTCGGCAAGTAATGCTTTTGCAGCTAGTGGATCAAATGGCATTTTTATGTTGGGTGAATAGCCCGCAGTGCCAGGGGGAGTAAAGCTATAGGCTGGTAATTGGCCGCCCTTGACTAGGCTACTACAGATTAATTGTTTATCAATCGCCATTGATAACGCGCGTCTTACTTGCTTATTATCAAACGGTTTGATGGTGGTGTTAAACTCATAGTAATAGGTGCCGAGATAGGGGGCAATCGAAATATGCTCGGGTTTTTTCTCTTGGTAGTAAGCGATTTTTTCTGTCAGTATCCTACCGTCCATTGTCATATGGATTTGGCCGGTGCGGTACATACGCTCTTCGGTAAGTTTGTCGTCAATGGGTAGGTAGTGAATTTCATTAAGGATGACTTTGTTAGCTTCCCAGTAGTTTGGGTTTTTTTCAACGATTAGTCGCTGGTTCGGCAGCCATTCTTTAAGTGTAAAGGGGCCATTCCCCACAAAATTTTCAGCTCTTGTCCATCGTGATCCGCGCTCATCAAGCTCAGCGTGCTGGCGAATAACGCGAGCGTTAACAGGGTAAGTGCTGTGGTGGTCAAGTTGTTGCAGAAAATACGGCGTAGGTTTGTTGAGATTGACTTCAAGTATATGGGTATCTATGGCTTTCACACCGACTTGGCTAAAGTCATTAATTTTTCCAGTGTTATACGCTTCAGCATTATTTATTACATATAAAACATAAGCGTATTCTGCCGCTAATTTTGGCGAGAGTATCCGCTGCCAAGAAACAACAAAGTCTTCGGCAGTGATTGGGTCACCGTTTGACCAGCGTGCATTTTTACGAATATGAAAAATGAATTTTGTTGCGCTATCGTTAACTTTCCATGTTTCCGCCATCGCCGGTTCAATCTGTAATGTCTGCGGGTTTTTTCTAACGAGCCCTTCAAATAGTGATGTGATGATATAGCTTTCAGGTGAGCCTGTTGTTATGTGGGGGTCTATATCTTGTGGCTCTGAAGAATTGTTAATAAATAAAATTTGTTCTTCGAGGCCTCGACTGACATTGTTTTGATGGTCGCCGCAGCCGAGTTGGATGACACAAAGTGACAATACAATAAGAGCTAATTTTCTTGAGTTTATCAATATATTCATTTTTGATGGATAGCCGCTTATGGGTTAGTGTCGGTTTGAATGTATACGCCTTTATAGTATGGGTGGTCTAGCAGATTTTCATGCCAGCCCATAACTTTTGGCGATTTTAATTTTATTTTTGTGTAGTAATAAATTGGTATTAACGGTACTTCGTCAGTGAGAATTTTTTCAGCTTCTTGAAATAAGCTAAACCGCTCTTCTTTGTTTTTTATTTGAGATGCCTGGTTGATAAGTTGGTCGAATCGGCTATTTGACCAGCCGGTATCATTCATACCGCTTTCACTAGTATAAGTGTCTAAGAAATCGACGGGGTCATTAAACGAACCGACCGAGCCTGCTCGAGCAATGCTGTATTGCTTTTCTTTCCTTGTGTTGAGATACACTTTCCATTCTTGATTAGTGAGCGTGGCATCAATCCCCAGTGTGTTTTTCCACATTTGTTGAATGGTGAGTGCAATTTTTCGATGGTGTTCAACCGTGTTGTAGAGGATCTCAAAAGAAGGGAACCCTTCGCCATTGGGATAGCCGGCCTCTGCCAATAATTGTTTAGCTTTTTCTGTATCGTAACCAACACCTGAAGCGGGTAAGTAACCATTTGGATCGGGTGGGTTAAGAGAATATGCCGGCTTTTGCCCTCCTTTTATTACATTATCAACAATGCTTTGCCTGTCGATAGATAGGGCAAGTGCTTTTCTAATACGCACATCGTCGAAGGGTTTTTTCTCAGTATTAATTAAATAAAAATACGTAGCGTAAATTGGCGTAATGGTGATTTTATCTGGATACTCCTCTTGGTAAATCTTGATTTTGTCTGTTGGAATATAGCCGGTTGTTGTTAGCTGTAAGCGTCCGGTTCTAAACATCCGTTCTTCTGTGGACAAATTTTCGATAGGGTAGAAGTGCATTGCATTAAGCAATACTTTATCACGATCCCAGTAATTAGGGTTCTTTACCATAGTAATAATATTGTTCGGTTCCCATTTTAATAATTTAAATGGTCCGTTGGAGACAATATTTTCTGGCCGAGTCCACCGGGTTCCTCGATCGGTCATCTTTCCGTGAGCTTCTATGGTTGCTTGATGAACAGGAAAAGTGTTTCGATCGGCCATGGCTTGTAAAAACATTGGATTTTTTTCGCGTAAAACAAACTCTAAAGTGTAGTCGTTTAGCGCTTTGATGCCGACCTGCTCAAAATCAATAATTTCGTTTTTATGGTAAGCCTCGGCATTGACGATGGCATAGTTATTAGTGGCGTATTCATTGCCCAGTAAAGGGTGCATTAATCGTCGCCAAGAATAGACAAAATCGTTTGCGGTAAGTGGGTCGCCATTTGACCATTTGGCGTTATTTCTTAAGTGAAAGGTATAGCTATTTTCGCTGTCATTATGGTGCCATGATTTAGCAATAGCAGGAATAAGTTCTAAGCTTTCTGGGTGTCTTGCCAAAAGCCCTTCAAATAACGCCATGTTCAATTTTAATTCTGGCACGCCTGTCACTGTATGAGGGTCGAGATCTTGAGGTTCTGTACCGTTACCTATATGTAATACCTGACCATTATAGATTCTATCGTTTAACTGATGATCGCTGCTGCATGCAATAAGTGTGAGCAATGCAAATAGATAAAGGGCTTTACGCATTAGGTGTGTATCCTGAAGGTGTTTATTCGGCATTAAGCTGCTCAATAAATGCATCGTAATTAAAAGGACGACCTAAAAAGTCGGCCACTAAATCAGCAGCGTCTTTGCTGCCACCGGGCGCTAATACTTTATCGCGGTAACGGGCTG
>CAJQKX010000171.1 GCA_905479025.1 uncultured Paraglaciecola sp. | reverse complement strand
GCATGTTCCTGCCGTTCTCAGCGGTGCTTACCCGCAAGCCATGATCGCTAAGAAACCGTTTTAGTGGTTGGATGATGTCAGGGTCATCATCGACAATTAACACGTGACTCATTAGGGCCCTCTTGCATTAGTCTATGTTCAGGTTTTTTGAAGGATTATTCTACCAGAGCCAATTCTCTGATAATTAGATGCGGTTGTAACTCAGGTAAGCATAATGCGTCAACTGGCGCTTGCTGTCTATTTTTATGGAGTTTGGTGCCCAGTTTGATTTGCGTGCTTGCTTTTTTCATTACCGGGCCTGTATTTTTTCGGACTTCAATTCTGACTCTTAATCCTCGATCTTTGTTTTGTACGCTCTAAGTTGTTTGTATCAGTCTGTATCATTGGCAGAAGATTGATACAGACCCTGACGAAACAAATCTTTTCTTAACAAATCGATGCGTTTCAAATATAGTGAGCTCATCAACGTTAATGCGCCCTTAGTGGAAAAGAAATGTTTGTTTGGCTTTACAAATGTCAGAAATAATTTTTTATCGTCTTTTTATTCGGCGATCTGTTTTTAAATTGATTAGAGAGGAGAATAACTTATGAAAATTTTGGTTATGAAAGCGGTCGCTGTAACAGCGTTGTTAATGTTCAGTTTCACGGTGGCTGCGCAACAAAATCCAGCGCGATACTTCAAGAAGTTGGATGCTAACGAGGATGGTATGTTGAATTTAGTGGAGTTTAAAACGCATTCGGATTTTTGGATGGATAAAAGAGGATGGGACGACGAGGAAAAGCGCGAGAGGGTGCATCAGAGTACTTTTGATAAGCGGGATTTAGATGAGGACGGCCAAATCACGCTAAAGGAGTTTATTGATACAAGTAAATAAATGAAGTGCCCGTTAGTGGAGAAAATCTGCTTAGACAATAGGCCTTGGCCAGAGATAATTATTATTCTCGCCAGGGCTTTTTTATGTCTAGTCATTAAAGCCGTGCCTACAGATTATTCATAAGCATTTATGGTCTGTATATCTCCATTTTTGTCATGAACGAGCTCGGTCATTTTTACGCAACGTAAATGAGTCTGCCCTTGAGAGAGGCTGCTATCGTGATAAAACAAAAACCACTTGTTGTTATACTGGGCGATGGAGTGATGATTAGTCCAGCCAAGTACGGGTTGTAAAATGATGCCCTGATACGTAAATGGGCCGTAGGGGTTGTCACCGGTCGCATAAACAATCTTATGTGTGTCACCGGTAGAGTATGAAAAGTAATACACGCCCGCGTGCTTGTGTAACCATGCAGCTTCAAAGAAGCGTCTTTCATTGTCTCCAGCGCAAAGTAGGCTTCCGTCGCGATCGTGAATAAGAACATCTTTCGGCGCTTCGGCTAGTTCGAGCATATCGTCAGATAGTTTCGCCACGAGCGGCGCATAGGCGGGCTGATTGTCCGCCGGATAAACATCCTCCGTGTTATAGGCGCCGCTATGCCAGCGCTGTAATTGACCTCCCCAAATGCCACCCCAATACATGTAATGTGTTCCATCGCTGTCCTCAAAGACCGCTGGATCAATACTGTAAGTGCCTTTGATATATTGATCTTGCGCCTTGAAAGGGCCGGTTGGAGAGGGGCCTGATGCGACCCCAATGCGAAATATGCCCTCATAGTCGCGCGCCGGGAAATAGAAATAATAGGTTCCATTTTTGTAAGCTGCATCGGGCGCCCACAATTGCTTTTCAGCCCACGGTATGTCGTCGACGCAGAGTGCAATACCATGATCGGTAGCTACTGCGGTTTCGTTGTCTAATGACAAGACATGATAGTCACGCATTGCAAACTGATCGCCATCATCGTTGGTGCAAGCTTCGGATTCGATGTCGTGCGATGGGTAAATATATATTTTTCCATCAAACACATGTGCTGATGGGTCGGCGGTGTAGATGTTTTTTACAAGTGGCGGATCTTTATCTTGTAATGAGTTGGCACGCGCTAGATCTTGTTGTTGTTTACGTTCGGCATCGCTCAGCGTACTGTTGTCAGCTTCGTGCACATTGCTATTTGGCGTCTCTTGGGGTTCTTGGATCACGGATAGTCCTCCCTAAGCTCGACTTGTTTTCAGATCGGTTTCTATTCGAACTTCCATGGCTTTATTTATTTCATAAAACAATAAAATTGCGCAGCCGATTAAAAACGGAATAGCGGCGTAGATACTAACGGCAAATTTAATGCCTTCAATTGTTTCAGGTGTTTGCACAATGAGGTTGGCATCATAATGATACCTCGCCAAAATACCGGCTACTAAAGAGCCGCCAATTGCGAGGCCGGATTTCAAGCCGAACAACATTGCAGAGAAAACAATCGCGGTGGCGCGACGATTGTTTTTCCACTCTGAATAATCTGCCACGTCGGCTATCATTGCCCACAGGATGGGAATGGTAATGCCGTAGAAAAATCCATGAGCGATTTGCGAGCTGAACATCAATCCAATGGACTCAGGTGAATAAAAGTAGAAGGCAAGAATAAATATCGTAGAAACGAAGAGAGCGGATGAGAAAACGTCTCGCTTGCCAAACTTATCGGCTAAGGGCTTGGATAGACCGATTCCAATAATCATAAAAATGATGCCGCAGGCATTAAAAATACTATTACCGGAGATGGCTATATCCTCGGGCCATTGAAACTTCGTCAAGCCTGCGTTGGTGAGTAGGTTGTTTAGGCCTGTGATGAAGCTATTAAACCCGATGTCATTTTGGAATTGCGCCAAATGCGCTTCGTTGACAAAGTTCTTGAAGTAGTAAATATACATGCCACCTTTTAAAGCTAAAGTGATAAAAATAAGGATGGTCACTGCTAACATTATGATCCATGGTTTGTTTTTACAAAGATCGATTAGGTCTTGAGCTATAGAGGATTTTTGCTCGGGCTTGGTGATGACTCTTTCTTTGGTGGTGAGAAAGGTAATCAGAAAAAATGCTATGCCAACCATTGAAAAAATCATCATGGTGTTTTCAAAGCCAACTGCTTTGTCGCCGTCGCCTAAGATCAACACCAGTGGCAATAACAAAACTTGAATGATGAATTGAGCAAACATGACCGCTACGAATCGATAGGATGACACGCTATTTCTTTCGGCCATGCTTCCCGTGATTACGCCGCTTAGCGCGGCATAAGGCAAA
>CAJQKX010000170.1 GCA_905479025.1 uncultured Paraglaciecola sp. | reverse complement strand
AATGGGCAAGAGGGTTTCGCGTTAATCGATACAGGTATCGGCACGAGTAAAACAGTAGCGCTTTGGGATACTTTGCTAGACATATTAGGTAAGCCAATTACAAAAGTGATTGTGACCCATATGCATCCCGATCATATTGGTATGGCTGGCTATTTAGTAGAAAAATTTCGCCTTCCAATGTATATGAGCCAAGCTGAATACTTCACAGCCCGAGCTATATCAGCCGGTGCTTGTGGCGCGTCTGACTGGCAAGATGATGAGTATTTAGTCCGCTGTGGCATGTCTGAAGATTATGTGCACAAGGCTAAAATTAAGCGAAAAGATAGCAAAGGTATGGGACAAGCTATTCGGCCTATTCCGTTGCAATTTTATCGTTTGCAAGCAGGTGAACATATACGTATAGGTGCACATGAATGGCAAGTGTATATTGGCCGGGGGCATTCACCAGAACATGTTTGCTTATTTAATTCAGACACCAATATTTTGATTTCTGGAGATCACGTTTTACCGGGTATTTCACCCAATATTGGTGTGTACAGTACTGAGCCGGATGCTAATTCACTAAAAATGTACTTAGACACGCTGCCACAATTTACGCAGTTGCCTGAAGATACTTTGGTGTTACCTTCACATAAACAGCCGTTTCATGGATTACATACCCGAGTGAATGAGCTTATTCGACATCACCATAGCCACTTAGACAACCTCAGAGTGTTTTGTGAGCAGGGCAAGACCATCGAGCAATGTTTACCTGTGTTGTTTAAACGTAAACTCACCCCTCACAACATGTTTTTTGCTGTTGCAGAAGCGTTTTCTCATCTCAATTATTTATATTTTGAGGGTGAGTTCAGCCGCCAAATCAATGCCAAAGGACAGTTTATTTTCATCTTAAAATAAGTGTGTACAACAAGAGCCTAGTAACAATAGAGCTTGGCTAAAAAATTAAAATTTTATATCGTCGCTTTGTGATGTCAATGTGCTACTTGCTCCTTTGTGCTAATTTTCAGGGGTAATTATGTTTTAACCTTTCGTTACCGCTTGCCCGCTGTGGCGAAGGCAGTCTTAAAGTGGCTCAGTTCTGACATATATTCAGGTTCTTTACGGGACGTATTTTTATCATGTCTGGCACCGTAATGAACGCTTTGCTAGGTGATACGTGACGCGTATTATTTACTGAGTAATTGTTCGCAATAAAAAAGTCGTTTAATAGGACTGAAGTAGCTCGCGGCCTTTGATACTTCGATATTTTAAATAAGTTGTTTAAAGTTTGTCGATCTCATTCTGTCTTTTACCTATAGTAGCCATTGAATTCATGATAAATCAACGGCACTGGTCCCATCAGTTTATGAAAGCTAACTAGCTAATATTTCCTGACCAACTTTTACAATTTGTTGCGAAATTTTTTTGTTAATTCCCTTAACCAAAACCCAACTATGCCAGTATAGTGTTTCAATTAGTTCATTCTCAGGTGATAAATTTACTAGCTCACCATTGGCCAATTCATTAGCAATTTGCAGCTTAGGTAATAGGCTATAAGCAACCCCTTGTTTTGCTAACTCAACAAACGCTTCAGACGAACGCACCCTATGACAAAAATATTCACTTGCTCCCAAATCAAAGCGTTTAGCAATAAAACGTACATGCATATCATCCTTGTGATCATAACTAATTGCAGGCGCCATTTTTAGTGACTCTCTATTCACTCCGTCTTTAAAATACTTGTTTTTAAAAGTCTTATTCGCCACTAGGCAGTACTCCATTTTACCTAAGCGAAAAGAACGATAACCTTTCAGTGGTTTCTCTATAACACTTACTGCACCAATAGCTTCTCCTGTCCGCAACTTATCTAGCGTCCGCTCTTCATGCTCAATCATTAAATTTAATTCAACAAGATGACTCTGCAAGACTGGCGTGACCGCTTGTATAAACCACGTAGCAATACTGTCTGCATTAACGGCTAAAGAAACTTTCATTGGTTGTAGTGGTTTATCTGGCGACAGTACTGGCGCTAATTCATTTTCAAGCTGCTCTACTTTTTTAAAGTGACTAACTAATTGCTCACCCGCAGTGGTTAATACTATTGGCTGACTACGAATAAGTACAGGTTGGCCAATATACTCTTCTAAACTCTTAATTCGCTGAGATATTGCCGATTGAGAAATAAACAACTTATTCGCTGCCAACTCAAAGCTTTGTAATTCAATAACCTCCGTTAATGCTGAAAGTAATTTGTAATCAAAATTAGCCATGCTATTCGATCCTCATTTATTATCACTGTATTAATTTTGCTAATGATAGTTAAATATTATTAATTTTATTTATAACAAAGTTTACAGCAAACTGGCAATCGTTATTTACCAAGTCACTTTTTATTTAATCGTTATCTAATAATTTGTTTGTACTTATTCCCTCTGCACCATTTATTTAAGAGAAAAACACCATGAGTTTATTAATATTAGCCAAAGGCTTCACCCTAACACTAAGCATGATTGCGCCCATTGGCACCCAAAACTCTATGCTGCTTACTCAAGGTATTCGTAAAAACCATCATAAAACGACGGCTGCACTGTTTATACTATACGACGCGATTTTAATTTCGATTGGCGTGTTGGGTGGAAGTTTAGTGTTGTCGAGTAGCGATACCTGTTGTGGTTGAATTAACCGGACACTTCAATAAAGGATTATAATCCTGTTAATTGAGGTGAATATGACTAAACGAACAAATAAACATTATCCAGCAGAATTTAAACAAGAAGCGGTCGCTCTGGTAATAGAGCAAGACTATCCAATCGTACAAGCTGCTGCATCTTTGGGTGTGACAGACAAACTACTTTACAACTGGGTAGCCAAGCATA
>CAJQKX010000169.1 GCA_905479025.1 uncultured Paraglaciecola sp. | reverse complement strand
ACCGTCCTAATGGGCAGCATTTAGGCTATGTATGGAAAGCTGCATCCGTCCGCTCATGGCAGCAAGCCTGCCAACAAAATAAATGTAATGAAACCCAGCAACGCTTCTGGCAAGCGCGTCCTAGCGAAGAGCTATATGACACGAGTGTTGATCCTTGGGAAGTTAATAATTTAGCGAGTGACGCTGCTTACAGCACTGTCTTAACCGATATGCGTAAGGCATTGCAATCAAAAAATCGACAGTACAAAGATGTGGGCTTCATTCCTGAAGGAGAGCTCGCTAAACGGACTAAAAATCAAACTGGCTATGAACTCGTTAGAGAAGATAACTTCCCTATCGATTTAATTATTGAAACTGCTGAAATCGCCAGTTTAGCGAAACCAGAAAATCTCGCTTTACTTACCCAGCGGTTATCGCACCAAGAGCCCATTGTTAGATACTGGGCCGCTATGGGATGCACTATTTTAAAAGAACAGGCTATGCCAGCAAAACTAATGCTCTTGCAGAAACTCCGCGATAACTCGGCGGATGTGCAAATTGTTGCCGCAGAAGCGCTTGCCTATATGGGTAATGAACAGCAAGCCCTAGAAATTCTGATGAAACAACTCACTCATCCCTCAGCCATGGTGAGAATTCATGCGGCCAATGCGCTAGATGCCATAGGCATAAAAGCTAAACCTGTTGCGAAAGAATTGAAAACGATGGTTGCTGCAATGCAATCATTAAAAACTCAAGGCAAATTACCTGAAGAGAATTATTTGCTTTCAGCATTATCACATACCATTTCAAAACTATAACGCTGATACTTTTGTTTATAGTCATGGTGTACTAATAGCAAAAAAATACAAGAGTACAGAATAATTTAACAAAAGCTACTTAGTAGTATTGTGAGTAGCATAAACATTAACAATAGCGATTGAATAAATATTATGTATTTAGGAATAGATTTAGGCACCTCGTGTGTAAAGATCATTATATTGGATGAGCATGACCAACTCGTGGCTCAAGCATCATCTCCCCTAGAAGTCAGCCGGCCTGCACCGCTGTGGTCAGAGCAAGCACCCGCCGATTGGTGGCAGGCTACGCACTTAGCGATGGATGAGTTATTACAAAATCATTCTGTCGTATTACAAGGGGTAAAAGCTATTGGCCTATCTGGGCAGATGCATGGTGCAACCTTATTAGACAGTGCAAACCATATTATTCGCCCTGCTATTTTATGGAATGACGGTCGTAGCGAAGCACAATGCCAATGGTTAGAGAGCATCGAACCTAATAGTCGCGCTATTACCGGCAACATTGCTATGCCAGGTTTTACTGCACCTAAACTCGTGTGGCTAAAAGAAAACGAACCAGATAATTTTGCTAAAATTGCCAAAGTTTTATTACCTAAAGATTATTTACGGTTTTTGATGACCGGCGACTATGCATCGGATATGTCTGATAGCGCAGGCACATTATGGCTAGATGTTGAAAAGCGAGCATGGTCTCAGGCCATGTTAACAGCGAGCAGCTTAACTGAAGCACAAATGCCTACATTGTATGAAGGCACAGAAATTACTGGCATGCTTCATAGTGAGCTTGCTAAAAAATGGGGAATACCAGCGGTTCCGGTAATCGCTGGTGGCGGCGATAACGCAGCAGGTGCCGCAGGTATTGGTGTTATTAATCCGAATGAGGCCTTTTTGTCACTGGGCACGTCTGGCGTTTATTTTGTGGCGAATGAAAGCTATCAGCCTAATCCTGATAGTGCTGTTCATACCTTTTGTCATTGCATTGAAAATACTTGGCATCAAATGTCTGTAATTTTAAGTGCTGCCAGCTGTTTATCATGGGTCACTGAATTAACGGGGTTTAAAAACGAACAAAGCTTACTCAATGAAATTGAGAAGCTCGATTTCTCCACGCCCTCACCGGTTATTTTTCTACCGTATTTATCAGGCGAACGTACGCCGCATAACAACCCTAATGCACAAGGTGTGTTTTTTGGTCTGGGTCACAATACAAACTCAGCAGAACTTGGCCGTGCTGTATTAGAAGGTATTGCTTTTGCCTTTGCCGATGGGCAGCAAGCGCTAATGGACGCCGGTACAGTCATCGATACCGTATCGGTTATTGGCGGTGGTTCACGCAGTAAGCTTTGGGGGAAAATTCTTTCCAGCGTATTAAACAAACCCCTCACCTACCGTAAAGGTGGTGAAGTCGGCCCAGCATTTGGTGCTGCTCGCTTAGCGAAGATAGGCGTTAACTCACTGGCTGCGACTGATATTTGTTTAGCCGGTGAAATAGACGATGTCATACAACCAGATCCAATTTTGTCTGCTTATTACGTTAAGCAACATGAAAAATTTCAACAACTTTATCAAAGCTTAAAAGACCATTTTTAAGTGTTTGCTATCTATATTTAACTAGGAGCTATTCATGAGCGAACAATTTTTTAACAACGTCAATAAAATCCAATTTGAAGGTCCCGATAGCACAAACCCCTTCGCCTTTCGATACTATGATGAGAATCAGGTCGTCAATGGTAAAACAATGAAAGAACATCTGCGTTTTGCTGCTTGCTATTGGCACAACTTTTGTTGGGCAGGTTCTGATATTTTCGGTGCAGGTACTTTTGATCGTCCTTGGATTCAAGCAACAGGCAACCAGTTACAACTGGCTGAACAAAAAGCGGCAGTTGCTTTTGAATTCTTTGAAAAATTAGGCGTACCTTATTTTTGTTTTCATGATGCGGATATTGCACCTGAAGGCAATTCCTTAAAAGAATTCCACGCTAATGTTAACCATATTGCTGATATCTTTGAAAAAGAAATGCAACGTACAGGCGTTGAATTACTTTGGGGTACGGCAAACTTATTTTCTAATGCCCGTTTTTGTGCTGGTGGCTCAACCAATCCTAATCCAGAACTGTTTGCTTATGCTGCTGCACAGGTGAAGCATGCTATGGACGTAACCCACCGCTTGGGCGGCCATAACTATGTGCTTTGGGGAGGTCGAGAAGGTTATGACAGCTTGTTAAATACCGACTTAAAACAAGAAGGCGAGCAATATGCGCGCTTTCTAAAAATGGTTATTGAGCACAAGCATAAAATTGGTTTTAAAGGTACTTTATTAATTGAGCCTAAGCCTCAAGAGCCTACTAAACATCAATACGATTATGACACAGCTACAGTAGCAGGCTTTCTTCATAAGCACGGCATTCAAGATGAAGTGCAAGTAAACATTGAAGCTAACCACGCAACATTAGCTGGTCATAGTTTTCACCATGAAATTGCGACCGCCTGCGCTGAAGGTATTATGGGCAGTGTTGATGCCAACCGTGGCGATATGCAAAACGGCTGGGATACCGATCAGTTTCCTAACGATGTTGCCGAGTGCACCTTAGTGATGTATGAAATCTTAAAAGCGGGTGGTTTTAAAACAGGTGGCTTTAACTTTGATACAAAGCTGCGTCGCCAATCTTGTGAACGTGATGACCTATTCCTTGGTCACATTGGCGGCATGGATACAATGGCTAAGTCATTACTTAACGCCGCAAAGTTAATTGATGATGCGCCTTTAAGTGACTTTGTTGATACTCGTTACGCAGGCTGGAAAGAAAAATTAGGTCAAAGTATTATGTCTGGCAACCAGAGCTTAGAGAGCTTGTCTCAACTCGTACTAGATAATAATATCAATCCTAAACAAGAATCGGGTCGTCAAGAGTTATTGGAAAACATTGTTAACCGTTACGTTTAATTTTACTGGGCGTAACATTAAACCAAAGCAATAATCATTTACAGGCTTCAACTTTACGATAGATTTACCTGTTTTTTTAACAGGTAAATCTTTCCTCTCAAGTAAAAAAGTCACTTCAATCAGTTAACCCATCAATCGGATCGCTATGAACTTACTAGAACAGCTTAAAAAAGTCACCATTGTCGTTGCTGATAGTGGTGATGTGGATTCCATAAAATCATTAAATCCTACTGACGCTACGACTAACCCATCATTAATCTTACAGGCCGCCAAGCTCCCTCAATATCAGCATTTAATTGATCACGCGATTATGACAGCAGGCAATAATATTGATGATATCTGTGATCAGCTTATCGTCAACTTTGGTTGTGAAATATTAAATCATGTTCCTGGCCGAGTATCTTCTGAAGTGGATGCGCGACTTTCTTTTGATACCAATGCGAGTATTGCGAAAGGCCGTAAACTCATTAGCCTCTACCAAGCAGCAGGTATTGATAAGAAAAGAGTTTTAATTAAGCTTGCCTCAACATGGCAAGGTATTAAAGCAGCCGAACAGTTAGAAAAAGAAGGCATTGCTTGTAACTTAACATTACTCTTTTCGAAAGCTCAAGCCATAGCCTGTGCTGAAGCCAATGTCACATTGATATCGCCTTTTGTGGGTCGCATTTTAGATTGGTACAAGAAAAATGAAGATAAAGAATTTATTGGCGCAGATGATCCTGGTGTTAAATCGGTGACGGATATCTATAATTACTATAAACAATACGGCTATAACACCGTTGTTATGGGAGCCAGCTTTAGAAATATTAGCGAAATCATTGAATTGGCAGGCTGTGATTTATTGACGATATCCCCTGCTTTGCTGAATCAATTACAAGACACTGAAGGCAGCCTAACGACTAAACTATCGGCTGCGAATATGAACATTATGAATCGTGATTCGCTGATTGCCTTAACTGACGCCACTTTTTCATGGGTGCATAACGAAGATGCCATGGCCTGTGAAAAGTTGTCCGAAGGCATACGTAACTTTGCAAAAGACCAAGCCCTTTTAGATCAGCTTGTTACTGATAGGGTTAATCAATAAAATAAATCCATTATTTAATAATAAAAGCATGACAAAGGTAATACATCATGAGCATTGTCAGCTATACCCTTGCAAATAACCAAGGTGATGTTGTTCATATCGCTAATTACGGTGCTCGTTTATTAAAATGGATAACTGATGTCGACGACCACCCTCGTAATATTATTTTAGGCTATGAAAAACTTGAAGACTACCTTCAAGACAGCTACTTTATTGGCGCAATTGTAGGTCCTTATGCTAATCGTATCGCCCACTCAATATGCAAAGTTGATGGCAAAACCTTACAACTCAATGCCAACGAGGGCGAGCATCATTTACACGGTGGCAATAACGCACTCGCCAATCTCTTTTGGGAATGTATTGAACAAACAAAGAATACGCTTACCTTAAGATGCGAATTAGCAGACGAGTTTAATGGTTACCCTGGAGGAATGTTAGTTGAGGTAACTTACCAACTGCTTGAAAAAAGTGAATTAACGATTGCAATTCAAGTCATCACTGAGCAAGCAACCATTGCAGGCCCAACAGCCCACCCTTATTTTAATCTTGATCAAGAACAGAGTATTAATCAGCACTGCTTGCAAATATTTAGCCGTCAAATTACACCGACGAATCTTAGTGGACTTCCTCAAGGGAATATTTCAAACGTAGCTTCGACTGAATTTGATTATCTAACACCAAAACGCATTACAGAAAAAACGATTCTCGATAATAATTATTTATTAACCTCTGAGGACAGCAGCTTACAATCACAAACCTTACAACATGCCATACTTCAAAGCGCCGATAAAAAACTCAAACTCCATGTCGACTCTAACTACCCTGCTATGCAAGTGTATACTGGACAATATCTTGAAGCGCCGTTTAACCGCTCTCAAGGTCTCTGCTTAGAACCACAGTTTTGCCCTGACAGTCCAAACCAATCTAATTACCCTTTTCATCTAACTACTCAACACCAGCCATTAAATACTCATATAACTTATCGGTTAGAAAAAAACGACTATAAACAGAGCTAGCGCAATCAAAAACTGATGATTCCGGCTGATTTAAATTGAAATTATTCCATATAAATTAGTAGCTTAAAGATAAAACACGCTTTTCTAATTACTCGCTCAAACAGCTTACACACTAACACTTGTTTATTGATTGTACGGCTAATACGATCAGTTTAATAATTATAAAATGTAAAGTCGTTCTCCCCCGAATGATTTTATTTATTACTAGAAAGTAAATCACACCCTGGAGAAAAAGATGTATTCCATCTTTAAGCACTTGCGTACCTGTGCGTTTGTTTCTTTATCTTGCTTATCACAGCAAGCCTCAGCTATTTATATTGACCTCAACTTTAGCGGCACATTATCTAATTCTCAAAAAGCGCTTTTCACGCAGGCTGAACAATTCTGGAAAACTACGCTTACGGACTATCAACCTAGCGTCAATGCCAGCCTCCTAAGCAATATCGTTATTCACGCTAAAGTGACAGCGATCGATGGTGTCGGCAGTACACTTGGCTCTGCTGGACCAACCTTTGAATGGACTATCGGTGGCTATGTACTGGTATCCGACAAAATTTATAAATTAATAATTATTGATAGTCTTTTATTTTCGCGTTCTCATATGAGTAGCCAATTGCTTACTCAAATCGCGTAACACAGATTGATACTCTGCTTCATTGGCAAGATTACGCGTCTCATCTGGGTCATTTTTATTATCATAAAGCATTTGCGCCTTAACCTTTTTACCGCCTCCGAACC